>JBCDJM010000177.1:0-15643 GCA_038747755.1 Cyanobacteria bacterium P01_H01_bin.35 | reverse complement strand
TTTTCGCCAATCTCATGCTAGAGAATATGGCAAAACTTATTCTTATCCTCCCCATTCAACAGTTTATGGACTTTTACTTTCTTTAGTAGGAGAAATGGATATGCAAAAGCATTGTGGAGTTCAGTTAGCTATTGCTATGCTCTTCCATGTTAAGTTTTTTCCCTCACCCTTACCCTGATGAGCTACTTTATGCTATCTTAGCTCGGTATCATATTCGTAGTGGAAATAACAGCTCCAAAATAACTCTTAAAGAACTCTTTAATGATACCAATACTATCGCTACTGCTGACCTTCCTTGTAATATCGACGCTTTAATCAAACAACTCCCTCTACTCTCTAGCTACACAGCAGAGGAGTTCATCAATAATCATACCCTTTATCAGTTCTATGCCCCATTTTTACCTCAACAACGGGCTATAACTATTAAACAGTCTATGAAGGCAAGCTATGGAGGCAATATTCATACTAGAATTGGTATTGCAGCAAGTTCTATTCCCATGCTTCAAGTATTTCGTTTTTGTCCAGATTGCCTCAAACAAGATGAAAAACAGTATGGAGAGACTTATTGGCATCGCATTCATCAAACACCAGGGGTGTTAGTCTGTCCTCATCATGGTACTCCCTTACATAACAGTAGCGTTACCTTTCAAAGACTAAACCAACATGAATATGAGGCAGCAAGTCCTGAAAATTGTCAAAAAAATGCTTCGGTTACTGATTACAGCCCTAAAGTATTAAAAATACTATTAAAATTGGCTCAAGATATTGCTTGGTTATTCGAGAACCCACAATCTCCTCAATCATTAGATTGGTATCGTCAACGTTACTTAAATATACTGATTGATAAAGAACTGGCTACTGCATCAAAACGGGTTCATCAAAAGCCATTAATAGATGAATTTATATTTTTTTATGGACAGGAAATCTTAGAATATTTGCATTCAATGATTGACGATAAAGATCATGATAATTGGTTGTCTAGTATTGTTAGAAAAAATCGTAAGTCTTTCCATCCTATTCGTCATTTATTAATGATGAATTTTTTGGTAGGTTCTGCTCAAGCTTTTTTTGAGAACCAGAATAGTTATCAACCCTTTGGTAAAAGCCCTTGGTTATGTTTCAATGGTGCAGTTGAGCATTATTTACAACCTGTAGTGATTGACGTAAAAATTAGTCACTGTTTAGAGAATAAGAAACCATTAGGAACATTTACCTGTTCTTGTGGTATGGTTTATAGTCGTACTGCTTCAGAAAAAAGTCAAGATGAAAACTATCGAGTTGGTAAAGTTATCACCTATGGCGAAATTTGGGAAAAACGATTACAAGAATTAGTAGAAGTCAAAAAACTAGGATTAAGAGCAACTGCAAGAGAGTTAAAAGTTGACCCTCGTACCATTAAACGCTATGTTTCAAAATTAAGATTGAATGCTCCCTGGTTATCTCATAAAATCAAAGACAAGCTAGTAGAAGTTGAAAATATTGACGCTCCTAGAGAGCAAAATCGTCAGCAGTGGTTAACTCTTCAAAAAGATTATCCAAATGAAACAAAGACTACTCTGAGAAACTTATCACCTGCTGTCTATAGTTGGTTGTATCGTAATGATAAAGACTGGTTAAATGAACATTCACCAGCGTTACAAAAACCTATTTCTACTAATAATAAAGTCAATTGGTTAGAAAGAGATAAAGAGATAAAAACTCAGGTAGAAACTGCGGTTACTCAACTGTTAAATCGTGAAGTTCCCGACAGAATTACTATTAGTAAAATTGGTAGGATGACGGGGTTAAAAGCAACTTTAGAAAAGAAACTCGAAAAATTACCCTTGACTCAAGCGTATCTTTTAGAAGTTATAGCCACCACCGAAACTTTGGAAGTAAGTCATCTGGATATATATTAGCACCAACAACTCTACCATCTGGATAGTAATGGGGATATGTTGGAAAATCTGTATTAATACCTTGTAAACGTAACCACTTACACCAACACAAACCTACAGAAATATCTGGAACTTTTCCATCAGGAAAAATGTAGCCATTCGCTTCTAAATCTCGCATCAGATGGCCTAGTTCACAAAAAATACAGAAATAACCGAGTGGTATTCTTGTGTATTGTTCAAAAAACTTTAACCTTTCCCACCACAGGCGTTGATGTTGTGGTGATGTTGATTTGCCAACAACATTATTGCTGACTATCAACCTTGTTTTTTTTTGAGTCATGTGATACTATAAATAAGTGTGAAGTTAACAGATACAAAGACTTTGACTAGCAATTGTATCTGTTAATAATTTATGTGGCCTAGTTGATGGTGGAACATCTACTAGGTCTTTGTTTATTTATACATTAGAAGACATCAAAATGTCAAGAGTAATTTTATTACTTGATTTTTTCAAAAAAAATATTATCTGATATGTTATTATTAATATCAAGTGGTTTTAGTTATAGTTATCGCGCTTAAGCGCAATATATCCATGTTCACTAGGATAACACAAATAACCAAGGAATTGCGATTATGATGGAACATTTATCACCTGGAAAAGAAGGTCGTAATCGTCAAACTTTATCTTATGGTAAAAGTCCAGACTTAACTCTTTCCACTCGAAAAACTTTAGCGCAAGAAGTTTGGGATATTCGCTCTATTTATCTTCTTCAAGGATTATATAATACAGATATTAGAAAGAGTCTGCAAGAACTTATTAAACTTAATAAAACAACTTGGTTAACCTTTTTTGATAAAGGAGTTATAAAATTATGAATTTAATCAAAATATTACAAGAAAATCGTTTAATGAAAACACCTCAAGAAATCAATATATTTGAGGAAACTTTAGAAAAAATTGCTAAACATCCTAACGATGACAATTTAAAAGACTTACATCTTATTTTAGATGATAATTGTGAACATCCTGAAATTATGTTTAGTTTAGTTCATTTTTTAGAAGATTTTGATCCACAAAAACAAATACCAGCTTTTATTGAAGTTATTCCTCAATTAATGAACGCTGCACCAGAATGGACAAAAATTATTCACTATCGAATCATTAATGATGAGTCTGCTTGTAAACTTTATCAAAATAGTCTTGAATTAGCTAATCAAAAGACACCTCATTTTTTATATCAACTTTTACTAGAAAGCGTTAAAAATCATCTCAATTCACCCTCAGAGGCAATGTTAAACTAAATTATTGTATGATATACGGTAGAAATAAAGTAGGTTTTAAAGAATCAGGATAAAACTTAGTTATGAAACAAATTACTTTAACCCCCGAACAAGAAAAGTTGTTAGAAAAACTACTGAATACTGGCAAATATAACACAGTTAAAGAGGCGATAGCTAGAGCATTTCAGTTATTAAAAGAAGAGGATGATGATATTGAGTTATCCTCTTATATTAAAGGAACTGAATCTGCGAACAAGTTATTAAAAGAAAAGATTAAAAAGTATCGAGAGGAAGGAGAAAAAAATAAGAATAAACCGATTGATCCGGCAAGAGCAAGGTCAAGTCAAGAATTGCGAGAATTATTCGATAAAACTAAAGCAATTCCAGGGATTCAAGAAATTACTGAGGAGGAAATCGCCGCCGAAATTGAAGCTTATCGGAGAGGGGAATGAGAATTATTGTTGATACTAATGTTTTAATTTCTGCGGTTTTAAAAGGAAGAAAACCTAGAGCAATTATCCAATTAATTAGCGATCGCTATGATATGGATTGGATAGTTTCTCAAGAAATTTTAGCAGAATATCGAGAAGTGTTAAATCGACGTAAATTAAAATTAACAAATGAGGTAAGACAGGAATGGCTTGATAAGATTGCAACAATTCCTAAATTAATTGAAGTAAATCTTATGTAACGGTTGGGGGTGAAACCGCTAATCTTTTTCAGGTGTTATTTTTGCAGCCAATCATTGGTATATTCAGCAAAAAGAGAGTCTGTCTAGTTAATCTCAAACTAAACAAAGATTTAGATTACATCAATAAGCTTTTTGAAACTGGCAATATCAAGCCCGTCCTAGATGGCCCTTACACATTAAGTGAAGTGCCTGACATGATCCAGTATTTTTGTCTAGGTAAACATAAGGGTAAAGTAGTTATTACTATAGAATAAAAGGTATTACCTAATCATCCCTTTTGAGCAGACTGTTGAAAGCTACTGATAGCTCTCCAAAAGTGACTTTGTTGCATGAAAGTAGCGATCGCTTAAATATTATATAAAATCCGGATAATTACTATAGCCTGCGTCATTGCGACGGTCACTGCGTGGAAGGTTTGCGCAGCATTCCGGAACGGATAGCAATCTCAGTGGTGCGCGGAGATTGCTTCCTATCGTCGATAGGGACGACTATTCAACCAGATTTTATATTAAACATTACATCCGAACATCATACAGCTCTCAAAAATAAGTGTAGGGACGTTCCATAGAACACCCCTACAAGGATCAAGATTTATCTAAATTACTGTAAATGTACTCCCTAATTATCTGATTTGGAAATTATCTTCAGTAATAGTGGGCGCACCATCAAGGGTTACAAACAGAGTAAAGTCATCAACTACACTACCTTCGTACAGGTAGAAGAGAAAACCAGATTCTTCACTGTAGACAATTAAGGCGTCAGAGTCATTTGCTGCCTCGTCTGTGGCAACTATTTCAAAATCACTATCAACACTGAAACCAATTCCAGAAGCGCTCTCAAGCTCGGTAAAGGTTGACTTATCTAAAAGAATTAAGTCACCTTGATTTCCTGGTTCATCTGGTCTGAGGTCTGGTTGGAAATCAGTGATTGTATCAATGCCGAAAATTTCTTCTTCAAATGGTTGACCGCTATTATAGATGAAACGGTCAATACTCGCTCCACCAGTCAGGATATCAAATCCTAGACCACTATTAATTCGATCGCGACCTTGACCACCATTCAACACATCATTACCATCACCACCAAGTAGGCGATCGTTGCCTTGACGACCTTGAAGTGTATCATCACCATCCTGACCCCGGAGGATATCGTTGCCACGACTACCAATAATTGAGTCGTTCCCAAAACTACCTGCTAAGGTATCCGCGCCATTCAAACCGACAATAGTATCGTCTCCAGTACCACCACGGATAACCTCTCCCTGGGCAGTACCAATCAACTCAACAGGTTGCTCTGGAGGTGTATCTTCAATAACGATTTGAGCTACTTGATTTTCTGGATCTACCTCATAACCATCTTCTGGTTGCAACTCAATAGTTGTGGTTTCATCTCCTTCCTCCTCTCCATCAAACAGAGTCGTCCAGGTAACGGTTGCTGTAGTTGCTCCTTCCTCAATGGTAATTGCAGAACGTCCGATTTCATCACCAACTGGATCGAGAGATTCGAGGTTAGAAGCATTGGTTAACTCAGGAGGAAATTCTATATCACCGAGAGCATTATCAGAATCTGTTTCTGACCAAACTACCCGTAAACCTCCTTCTGGAGCAGGTGCAGTTAAGTTGAAAGTTAAAGAGTATTCATCTCCTTCTTCATCAACAGTGTCAGCGTCAACTTCAATACCTACTGTTATAGGTGTATCTTGAATAACAATTTGAGCTACTTGACTTTCTGGATCTACCTCATAACCATCTTCTGCTTGCAACTCAATAGTTGTGGTTTCATCTCCTTCCTCCTCACCATCAAAAAGAGTCGTCCAGGTAACAGTTGCTGTAGTTACCCCTTCCTCAATGGTAATTGCCGAACGTCCTATTTCGTCACCAATGGTATCGAGAGATTCAAAGTCAGAAGCATTAGTTAACTCAGGAGGGAAATCTATATCGCCGAGCTCATTATCAGAATCTGTTTCTGACCAAACTACCCGTAAACCTCCTTCTGGAGCAGGTACGTTTAAGTCGAAAGTTAAAGAGTATTCATCTCCATTTTCATTAACAGTGTCAGGGTCAATGTCAATACTGACTGTAGGAATAGGAACTCCTATTCCTGGTGCTAAGTCTAGAGGTTCGTCTAGCTCTATCTTAATGATTTCGTTATTATCAATATCGGGTCCGCGACCGATGGAGAAAGGATAGTTGTTGTCGTTAGCAACCAGAATTGTGTTTTTATCAAGAACTAACACATCTTCAATCGTGACAAAAGGGAATTCAAAGTTAGTGTCGCCATCACCGTTGAGGTCGTTGGGGTCGTCAATATCTAGTAAGTCTACAACTTCTTCTTTGTAAACAAAACCTTCATCATCAACTACAGAAATATCAATCTTAAAGATTTTCTTGAACTGAGCTTCATCTCCTTGACGACCATCCCGTTCAATAACTAAAAATTCGTCGTCATTGATGGGGGTAAAGTCACCAATAGCATGACCAGCTACATCAGTAGGATAGAAACCAATTATATCGGTGAAGGAACTAGAAGCAGGATCGAATTCATAGATTCGTAGAGCATTATTGGGGTCGCCAACAACTGCACCTTCTAACAAAGGATATAAAGTTTCGCGATCGGGACTGAATGCCATACCTTCGTAACCACGGGTACGAGCTAAGTTAGGTTCGCTGACAAATTGTTCTACAACTATACTACCTGTGGCAGGGAAGTCAGTAAAGAAACCATCTGCACCAATTTCGATGAGTTGCTCAAATTCTTCTCCTGTAGTCTGGGGGGTACCATCAGCGTTGAGAGTGAGGAAACGCTCTTCATCACGCAAAGTGTAGGGGTGAACCTGTAAACCTGCATCGTGTGCATCCTCAATAAAGGAAGTAATTTCTCCTGTCAACTGAGTCCCTATTTCTGCTTCTCCGTCTCCATCTCCATCAACATCTGTATCTAGAGATTCGCGCAACAGAATGTTATTTTTCCAAGGTCCTGCACCTTCTGCATATAAGTCACCGATAACTTCTAAAAATTCCGCACTGTCGAGGTCTGCATAAACGGTATCTGCCGAGAGAGGAGTATCTAGTGCATCTAGGAATTCCTGACCGTAAATAGTTGCTAAGTCGTTACCTTCAGCAACATTAAAGCGGATATCAAATGGGAAGGAAAAGCCAGCGTCAGGATTAGCTCCTTCAGTAGTATTTCCATAGAGTTGAACTAAAGGAATATCGCCGAGACCTTCATCATCCAATTGTCCTTGTAATTCAATTAAGTTCTGAAACTCAAATGATTGGATAAAAATGCGATTTGGGTTAGTGAAACCTGTATCTTGCAGGGTTTCAATTAGTGGTTCTTCTAAAGATAAATTCTGTTCGTCAAAGAATGTGGGGTGTTTGGTTTCTGGATAAATACCAACTTCAAACCCAAATCCCTCCATTTCCTGTACCAACTCGATAACTTCTTGGAAGGTGGGAATTTCAAATTCACCGTTGAAAGATTGGTCACGGAAGTCACGAGATTGAACGGCACGCAGTTGTTTGATTTCTGCGAGGGTAAAGTCTTCAGCAAAATAACCGGTAGTTTCTACACCATCAAGTAACTTAGTGCTTTGGCGTTCTGGACCAAATACTTCAGCAACGTTGGTGGTATCGTCTAGCAGTGGTTCGTGTCGGGCAATGAGAACACCATCTGCAGTAATTACCAAGTCTGGTTCAACGAAGTCCGCACCTTGAACGATCGCTAAACGATATGCTTCTAATGTATGTTCTGGGAAGTCACCACTTGCTCCCCGGTGTCCGATAACTATTGGTGCGCTACCGTCGAGGGTATTAAAGCGGAAGTCAGGGTTTTGGGGCGAGCGAATTTCGTCGTCAACCAAAGCATCGCGAACGGGGTCGCCAGTCCGTGGGAAGTCGGTAAAGAAACCATCTGCTCCAATTTCTATTAGTTGTTCAAATTCTTCCTCTGCAGTTTGAGGAGTACCATCAGGGTTGAGTGTTAGAAAACGTTCTTCATCCCGCAAAGTGTAGGGGTGAACCTGTAAACCTGCATCGTGAGCATCCTCGATAAAGGAAGTAATTTCTCCTGTCAACTGAGTCCCTATTTCTGCTTCTCCGTCTCCATCTCCATCAACATCTGTATCTAGAGATTCGCGCAACAGAATGTTATTTTTCCAAGGTCCTGCACCTTCTGCATAAAGGTTGCCGATCGCTTCCAGAAACTCTGCACTATCAAGGTCTGCATAAACTGTATTTGCAGAGAGAGGAACTTCTACTGCATCTAGGAATTCTTGACCATAAATATCTGCTAAGTTGTTACCTTCAGCAACATTAAAGCGGATGTCGAATGGGAAAGAAAAGCCAGCGTCAGGATTAGCTCCTTCAGTGGTATTTCCATAGAGTTGAACTAAAGGAATATTGCCGAGACCTACATTATTCAATTGTCCTTGTAAGTCGATTAAGTTAGCAAATTCAAAGGATTGGATGAAAATACGATTTGGGTCTGTGAAACCTTTATCTTGCAGAGTTTGAATTAGGGGTTCTTCTAAAGATAAATTCTGCTCATCAAAGAATGTGGGGTGTTTGGTTTCAGGATAGATGCCAACTGCAACGCCTGTTTCTGCTTCTACTCTTTGAACAAGTTCGATAATTTCTTCTAATGTGGGAATCTCAAATAACCCATTAAAGTTTTGGTCGCGGTAGTCACGAGATTGAACAGCACGTAGTTGTTTGATTTCTTGGAGGGTGAAGTCTTCAGCAAAGTAATCAGTAACTGCTTCACCATCAAGAATCTTTGTAGTTTCACGCTCTGGGAATATATCAGCAACGTTGGTGGTATCGCCTAACATGGGTTCGTGGCGTGCAATGAGAACTCCGTCAGATGTTATTACCAAGTCAGGTTCGATAAAGTCTGCACCGGAAGCGATCGCTGCTTCATAAGCTTCTAGGGTATGTTCGGGTAGGTCTCCACTTGCTCCCCGGTGTCCGATAACGAGGGGATCTTGACCGTTGAGAGTATTGAGTTCGGTGAAACTTGGTGTGGCGATGGGAGCTTCTAGTAAAGTTCCTGTAGTATCGAAGTGTAAAATATAAGGCCCAAATTCCTCTCCGATCCAAATATCTCCATCATTATCTATAACGAATGACTCTATATCAAAGTCTGCTCCAGTTAAGAGGCGATCGCTTGTATCTTCGTTAATAATATCAAAGGGTATTAGATTATTTGGATCTGCTAGTTGAACAAATCCTTGAATTTCAACGCTAGTATCACCATCTTCTGTTCCAGCAAAGTCAGGGTCAACTTGATATAGTCTGAGCAAATAATCAGCACTATTGCCTTGAGCGCCGAAACCGTTATCAGACAGAAACCAATAGGTGCTACCATCTTCGCTACCGGGAGCAAATTGAACGCCACTAAAACCTTGCACTGGTTGACTGTCAAATGGTGTTTCTCTACCATTTGTGGTTCCAAAGAAGTTTCCAGAGGGTGGACCATCTGCAAATGTATCTGCTGGTAATACGGCAAACCCTACTAATTCTGGCATTTAATTCTCCTGTCAATCTGTAAATTTATAATTCTTTAAGAATTTTCCAAAGAATTTCCCAGATATCTTATTAGGTGAATGTTAAGTAAGTATTTACAGAAGGTTAAGGAAAAATTTAGTTTAGGTTAAATAAATGCCAAACATGGTTAACTCCACAGGAAAGATGCAAAATAAGAGCTTTCAATAATTAATAATTAGCTCTCCTGATAAAGAAGATAATTGACTAAAAATATTTTTTTCTTTTGTACGAATAATTTTGAACAACTAGGTTTTTATATTTTAACTTTTCCTCAGAAATAAATAAGTATTAAAAAGAACAATCTTATCTAAATTATTTGATATTTTGAGTAAAAAAAAATATCGTCTAGGTTATATAGAAATCTTAAATAGGTTGCCATAAATTAACTAATTGCTAAAATAAAATTAAACCATCATAAATGATGACCATATAGAGTTGCATATAATCTCTATAACTTTTGTAAGGATTAGTAGTTAACTATTAGTGAATTTGTCAAGTAAGGCTAGGGATAAAAGCTATTTGATTATACTATAGCTATCCAAATTTTATGGTAGCTTACTTTACTTTATCAATATAAAAATTACTAGAACTCCTAAGATAATTCTAATAGTATTCCTATAGTTTGCAGTATTTTAGAAAATTGAATAATGACTAATAAGCTCAGAAAAAATCAATGTAAACATTATCACTGTGTATCTAAAAATGGTAAAAATACAAAAAAAACGTAAATCTTGGCAAGAAAACATTTACTATATTTTTGAATATTCTGACCAAAGAAATTTATTAAGCTTGCTAGATGATTTAGTGATTACTATTTTAACGAGTATTAGTGTAACTGCATTTATTTTAGAAACATCTCCCAGATTTTCAGAACATTATCCTGAACAGTTAAAATTAGTCGAAATACTTGTAACTGGATTTTTCACTTTAGAATATTTGATCAGAATCTGGATATGTACGGTTAATCCTAAATATAATCATCCGATTTTTGGTAGATTAAAATATATAATTACACCCTTGGCACTTATAGACCTTGTAGCTATTTTGCCGTTTTATCTACAAGTATTATTTCCGGGTTTAGAATTTATAAAATTTACTCTTTTGCTGCGCTTATTTCGCTTATTTAAAATCAGCAGATATTCAGAATCACTACGGACTATTCTTAAAGTTTTAGTTGCAAAAAAAGAAGAATTAATAGCTACATTACTGGTAGTAATTTTTGTCTTGGTTTTTGTCTCAAGTCTCATGTTTGTAGCGGAAAGTGAAGCACAACCAGAGAAATTTTCTAGTATTTTAGAGACTATGTGGTGGGGAGTAGTAACTTTAACAACTGTGGGTTATGGAGATGTTTATCCGATGACTCATTTAGGTAAATTATTGAGTGCTGCAGTTGCTTTTTTAGGGATTGGAATTTTTGGTCTACCAGCAGGTATAATTGCATCTGGTTTTGCTGAAGAAGTTCAAAAAAGACGGGTGAAAAAAATAGTTCATCCAGTAGGAAAAGATATTAAGGTAAGTTCGGAAACTACAGTTGCGCCACACCCAGATTTTAGACATCATCATCATAAAAAACAAGAGCAACAAAAGGCGATCGCTAATTATATTGATGAGTCATCGGAGATTATGAAACTTTGCATAGAAACAGCAAAGAAAAAGTACGGAAATTATTTTCAGAATGAGGAAATTATCAAAGATTTTGCCATGCTTCTTTATCAAGAAACAACCCGGAAATTTCACCGTTAATTATTAGATTAGGGAGTAGGGAGTAGGGAGTAGGGAGTAGGGGGAAATAATACCATTTCTCAAAAAATTTTCTACATTTTGTTGAGCAGGGAGTAGGGAGTGGGGAACAGGAAAAGAAAAATGTAATAAAAAAGATGACAAAAGATTGAATTTTCAATTTATCGAATTGATAATTTTTTATTTTAGAAATAAATCACAAATTAACATTTAACTGTCTTTTTTAAATTTGGTATTACTTCTTCCTTCTTCCTTCTTCCTTCTTTCAATAATCAATAGGTAAACCGTAATATTCAAGAGTTGAACTATCCTGGATAATATTTTGAGTAGAAGTATCTACTTGAATTTGACCAGACTGCAAAATTAAAGCACGTTTAGTTACTTTACTAACCCAGTTTAAATCATGGGAAGCAATTAAAATAATTTGCACTGGTAATTGTAAGATAATTTCAGCTAAATTACGTCGCCATAAAGGATCGAGCCCATTAGTTGGTTCATCTAATATTAAAATTTCTGGCTTTAATGCTAAAACTGCTGCTAAAGCTGCCAATCTTTTTTGGCCTCCTGAAAGTTGATAAACAGAACGATTTGCATATTTTTCTAAACCAAATTTTACTAACAATTTCTCAGCAATTTCTGCAGCAGTTTCTGGTGAAAAACCATAGTTAAGGGGACCAAAAGTTATATCCTCTAAAATAGTAGGCATAAATAATTGGTCATCAGGATTTTGGAAACAAAAACCTATCTGGCGACGGACTTGGGATAAAGTTTTTTCTTCTAGGAGGATTCCTTGAATCCAAATTTCACCAGATAAAGGTTTTTTCAAGCCTACTAAAGTTTCCATAAAAGTGCTTTTACCTGTACCTGTAGATCCTAACAAGGCAACTCTTTCTCCTGGTTTAATTGTCAATGAAAGACTGCGTAAAACTGGTTCATTTTTGGAATATTGAAATAATAAATCTTTGACATAGACTCCAGCTTTTGATTTTTCCTCTTGCATTTGATAAATAACTAATTTATTAGGGAGTATTCAACAATTAATAATTAACAATTAATAATTAATAATTAGGGATTCCTGATTAATCTTCAAAGGTTTGATAGATAAATACTTGATAATTTTTTGGTCGTCAAAAGCGCCAGCTTTTAGTCGCTCAAGTTCAAAAAGTTAGGATTTTCAGCAAACAAGGGAAGAAAAATAAAAGGGTAATTCTTTATCCTACCTGTTCTATAATTCCCATTTATTCTGACTCTTGACTCCTGACTTATTACTCCTACCCCTACCCCTACTATAAATACTTTTTCAACAAACCCCAATTAATAATTACCTCTACATCAGTAAATTCATTTAAAATCTAGCTAAAAAAAATAATTCTGCAAGAATCAAACTAACAGAAATTATCACAGATATAAATAGATATATTAAATCAGATCTAAGTTGAATAGCATTTCTAGGAGTAGAGGATATGAGATGATTTTTGTTATTGAATACATTGCCATAACCACGCAATAACATGGCTTGATAAACTCGCTCTGCTTGTTGATAGCTTCGTACTAAAAGACTACCAGTAAGAGCAGCATAAACTGATAAATTTCTCCAACTAATTTTGCTCCTTTGAAAACCTCGTAATTTAGTAGCTTTGAACATCATATTAAGTTGATGGGATAGTTCAAAGATATAACGATAAGATAACATCAACATATCTGTAATAATGGGAGAAAGTCCTAGCCTTCTCATTCCTTTTATAGTTGTCAAAAACGAACTTGTACCAAATAAAATTATACCAGTAGTTATAATTGCAAAAAAACGACTAACAATTAATATAACTGCCAGACAACCTTCTTGACGAATTGTCAAAAATCCAAACTTCCAAATAATTGTTTCACCAGATAGAAAAGGTAATAAAATAATTATCCCAAATAAAAAAAATCCTGGATAACGTAACCGACTTACTAAAAATGATAAAGGCAGTTTGGAAATTCCATAAAGCATCATGGTTAGTAAGAGCATCAATGGAATTAAATACCAACTATTAACTATCGCAAAAGCAAACATTAATGTGATTAAACCAATCAGTTTATATCTCACATCCCATTGATGTATTGGGGAGTTTAAATTAGCATATTCATCTAGGGCAAATTTCATTATTGTACTAATTTTAAAAAAGAATGCTCTACAAATTGTGACACTTAAATTATTAATTAGGGTCTGCTGAAAAAGTCTTATGGGTGAGGGTAGGAGTCAGAATTCAGAATTCAGAATAAATGTGAATTACAGAGGATGTAGTTGGAATAATTGTCCCTTAATTTCTCCGCCCAAATCTTGTCAAAATCCTAACAGGCATGAGCATTTTCAACTGAAAAACAGGCACTTTTTTCGACCATAAAAACTATCAAACCTTTATATGTCAATACTTTGATATTTAATCAGCAAATCCTAATTAATTAATTAATTAACATTTAACTCTTTTCGCCATATTCAATCAAGCAAGAGAAAAAAAATCCTTTTAGACAATCCTCTTCTTTATAAGAAGAGGTAATTATTAATTGTTAATTATTAAATACTCTCCTACTCAAACTAAGAAGGTAAAAGTTCTGGCATAACTCGATTCAAAAAACTGACAACCATTCCAGTTAAAATTCCTTCTATTCCCATCAAAGGAATATGAGCAATCATTAATCCATAAATTGCTGTTTGTTCTAATGAATTATCAAACCCAGAGGGAAGATTTGTAATAATTAAGCTAAAAAATATTAAACTAGAAACTCCTATGGCAGCAGCTCCAGCAATAAAGCCAAAAATTCTCATCGATAAATTTTCCCTAATTCCTTTTCCTAAAATATGACGTAATTGAAATATTTGATAAGATAAGATTGCTGGTATCCCCATAATTAGTGCATTAATTCCTAAAGTAGTTAAACCACCATGTCCAAACATTATTCCCTGGAAAAATAAACCAATCAATATTGCTGGAAAAGCATAATAACCTAGCACAGTTCCTAACAATCCATTCAATACTAAATGAACACTGGCTGGTGGAATAGGAATATGAATACTAGAAGCAACAAAAAAGGCTGCCGTTAATAAAGACGCTTTGGGAATACTAGCTTGAGGATTTGGTAAACGATTAATTTGGCGTAGAGAATACCAGGTAATTAGAGAAGTAAACCCATAACCACTAATACAAAGTTGAGCTGGCAGAATGCCTTCTGAAATATGCATTATGAAAATTTAAAATTAGACTGCTGAAGGTTAAATATTTATAGAAAAATTACCGAATTATTGGTAATGCTAAAAAAACAATTATTTTGGCAGCTTACCTCCTAAAAATTAAAATAGATTTATCAATGGATAATTGATAAGTAGGTCGGTGGGAAAATTTACAAGTATCTCATTGGGACTGGAACGGAGTGGAAGGTTTGCGGAGCATTCCGGAACGGATAGCAATCTCAAGGGTTTCGACTGTATTAATATTTCGTTATACCAATTCCCATGCATTAATGCTATGCTTCCGATGGGACTTCAGTTATTAAGTAATAAGTAAGCTTCAATCATTTTTTTAACGATTATCAGCATTAAGCCAAGATATCTTATGTCTAATAACCCTACTCCCGTACGGACGTTGCATGCAACGTCCCTACCCTACTCCCTACTCTCAAGGAGATGTAGCAATATGAACGAGAAATGGTATTACATAGTGAGTTTTATTTGGACCTACCTACTTAATTAGAAATATTTTTTATGCTGTACTCTCCATTATTAATTAATGAAATATTTAGGGCTTCCTGATTAAATTTAAAAGTATTTACAGATATAAGGTTTTCGCCTTTTTATGTCTTGACAAAGTACCTGTTTTTCAGCTCTTTATGTTGAAAAAATTAGCATTTTGGGCGAGACAAGAGTTGAGCTAAAAAATTACTCCTCTGCTCCCTACCCCGCTGCTCCCCTACTCCTTAAAAAATACTTTTTCAGCACAAGAAGTTGAGCTAAAAAATACTCCCCTACTCCTTAAAAAATACTTTTTCAGCAAACCCTATTTAAGACTACCGAATTATCAAAAAGGATTGGGTAGTGCAACCCCATCTTAATTGGTGAAATGTTTTTGGAGGGTTGCTCAAAATTCTCTTGAAAAAAATAACTGCTAACTTTCTAAGCATTCAGCGGTCAGCTATTAGCTGTCAGCTTTATTACTCTATAAAGGAATAAAGGAGGAAAAAATAATTGATAGATTTCAAAGAATTAAAAGTATGGGTCATTTCAGTTATCAGTTATCAGTTATCAGTTATCAGCAACCTCTGACTGTTTGTGCAGGATGACCTAGGAAACCAAGAGGCTTGAAATAATGAAATTTTATCTTTTCATCCCCTTAAAAGGCTATGCTTTATAAACATCTTTCTTAACATAAAACTTGACAACATAGACAAGTTATGTTGAAGTCTTGAATCGGCTTTTTCACGAGAAAAGAGTATTTTTCAATACACTTTTTTATGAATGTAGACAGAATTCTTCCT
>JBCDJM010000176.1:0-15720 GCA_038747755.1 Cyanobacteria bacterium P01_H01_bin.35 | reverse complement strand
TAATTAATTATTAGACCTAGGCGTGAAAAAGATATAGATTTTTTGGAGGAGTAGGGAACAGGGAACAGCGGTGCGATCCCGCGTCGGCGACAGACGCAAACGCCAGTTCCTTCAAGTCGGGAGACCCGCCCGACGGACTGGCTTGGGAATGCGCATCAAGAGAGGGAACGGTTAACTGGCAAGATATTTTTACGAAAAAGGCATGAAAAAGGATTTTTTATGGTGAATTTTTCTTTCTTTAGCCGATCTAACTTATTGGTTTATTTGTGTTCCGGAGATGTCTATTAAATAATTCTGGTTTAAAGCCTCTTAACCAATCCTCTTGTTTTGAAGAAGAGGTAATTAGTGTTTGACGATTAAAGATAAAAGCATTGATATATAATGAAGCTTTTAGCCATTTTAGGTCTGGAAAAAGTACCAGTTTTTTAGTTGATATATCTGAAAAAGTGACCATCTTGGAGTACGCGAGGCAGAAAAATTAAGGGACTATTTTTCTAACTACCTACTTTATAATTCCCATTCGTTCTGACTCCTGACTCCTGAGTCCTCCTCCCTACTAAAAGACTTATTCAGCAAGCTCTAATTATTAATTATTAATTGTTAATTATTAATTATTGAACTTGGCCTTGTTTACCATAAGCCTGCCAAGCCAAATCTACTAAACCATTAATAATAGCAACTGCTACCACAGCACTACCCTTACGACCATCAATTCTAATATGAGGAATCATTGAATCATACAAACGTGACTTAGCTACATCTACTCCCACAAAACCAGAAGGAGTCCCAATAACTAAAGCAGGTCTAATTTCTTCTGCTTCAATTAAATCAACAATTGCAGACAGAGCTGTTTGAGCTTGACCAATAACAAAAATACCTTCTGGATAACGTCTAGCTAAAGTTTCAATTCCCCAAGCTGCATTAGTTTTTTCCTTCTGAGGTCTAGTTATAGCATCCATTGAACAGTAAACTGGGTTAGCAAAGGTACTTTGAATAACTGAGGTAATACCTACTTGTACCATTGGCACATCTACTACAATAGTTGTACGAGCTGCCAAAGCAGCAGCTCCAGACTGTAAAGCGTGTTCAGAGAAACTAATAAGAGACTTATATTCAAAGTCTGCCGTAGCATATATGACTCGTCTAACTATCTCATACTCTGCGGGTGATAAAGCATGAGGGCCAATTTCTCTGTCTATAATTCCTAAGCTTTGGGCGTCTGTGATGTGCCATTCCATATCAAATTATTCCCCTGTATATAGTTATATTTAATAGTTAAATAGTGAGTTAAAAAGTCCATTGGCTGATTGTGAGCGCCATAAGGTCTGGAAGTATATCACAGAAATTAGCACTACAGTAAATCTGTACCATAGATATTAAAACTTAGCTATCCACTTTTTTTCTTTTAATAATATTTGTAATGTAACTATCGTCAACTATACTTCACTGCAACTACTAATATATAAATGGTTAACCGTCGTCAATTTATCCTTACCTCTGCTTTAGTTGGTAGTGGGTTTATTACAAGTAACTTAATACTTCAGTCAAAGACAGAGCAATTATCTAAACCAGGGATTATTACTTTAGACAAGATGCGCCCTCAAATTTCTTATGGGGTTGCTAGTGAAGATATTTCTGCTAGACGAAGGGTAGTAATTGGGAGTCGGATAGAAAGTATTAATTTTTGAGTGTCTTGAGTAAGCGATCGCCTATTTACAACTTTTAACTTTTATCTAAATTTAACGACTTACGGATTTTTGAGTGTTAAACACTATGTATCTATAACGTTATAGTTTTTGAACTCTATATGTAGTGTCTCTTTTGTAAGTCATATAAATTTCAGGAGATGTCTAAAATAATAAAAGACTAGCTTGATTAACTTCTAACTTCTGACTTCTCCTCCAAATGACCTTTATTTAAAGTCCAACATTTATCAGCGATGGGTAAAAGGTCACTCGAATCATGGGTGACAACCAATAAACTCCAATGATTTTTCAATTTAGCTAATAAATTTACCAGTTGTTTCCGTATTGACCAATCTAATCCTGCGGTTGGTTCATCTAACATTAATAGATGAGGCTGTCTAATTAATTGCACTGCCAAGGCAAGACGACGTTGCTGACCTCCACTTAATGCTTGGGGCGAGGTGCTGAATGGTAAGTCCTGGAGTCCTACTTCTTCCAAGGCAAAAGATATTTGTTCTGGTCGTAATTCTGGATGACCTAACCGTAATTCTTCTAAAATAGTAGCGCCACAAAAATGTCTTTCTGGGAATTGAAATACTAAACCCCCCAGTTGTTGTAAATGTTCGGAGGTTAATTTTTGCTCTCGCCAGTATATTTCTCCTTTGGAGCATTGAGCAAGACCAGCTAATATTTCTAATAATGTAGTTTTGCCCGAACCACTACTACCAATAATTAAGCCCATTTGTTGAGGTGCTAGTTCCATATTAATATTGTTGAGGATAGGAGTGGTACTAGCTGGTGGATGATAATACAAGTTTTTGAGATATAACATTGATATATTCTAATAGCAATTAAGAAGTAAATTCATCTATCAATTTTTCTAGAGCTAAGTGTCTTTCATTTTCTGGTATTTTGGACATTATTTTTCTCAAAAGTTCAAGAGAAGCATTTTTAGTAAACCAATCATCTTGTTCTAAATCCAAAAGATATTTTAGACGTTCTGCTATTGCTTCTCTATCTGTCTTGTCTAGTTGTCCAATTCGCTCTTTCCATTTTCATGTCTAGAGTTCTTAAAGTAATTAGCATCAATAGTACATATCTGATTAACAAGAGCAAAAGATTTTGTATCTAGACCATTTTTAGTTGTTGGGTTAATTGGATAAGTGGTTGGTAGACCTTTATATGTCTCTTTAGAAGTTAAAGGAATAGCATTAAAAGTTTCTATATACCCAGACTCATCTGAAAATTTTTTACTTGTCAAAACAATATAAGGATGCCTACCTCTTAAAACTCTGTTAGGATTAATTTTCTGTGTGCAAGAGGAGTCCTGGCATTCAAAATAATCTAGAAGTTCTAAATTGTATGAATGAGTGTGACCTAATTTGCAACTCAAATAAACTTTTTGAGGATCGATAATATAAATCCAACCCTTTCTTGGTTTTTGGGGTTTTTGTTCAACCACTTTAAACGCCTAACTCCTCATTGAGTTTTTCTCTTTCTTTTTGCAAGTTAAGCTTAACTTTTTCTTCGGGTTTATAAGTACCTTTCACCGCTACCATTGGAGCAGTTTCATAAACATAATCTAGTAATTGATTAAGTTTATCTGACCCTGAACCAGCCCATTCTTTCCTAATATTATCTAGCATTAACATTAGACTTTTAGGTAAGTTTAAGTCCTCTGTTTTTCCTGCTTCCACACCAAGTTTAATAAGTTTTGCCTGCCCTTCTAATTCTTGACAAATCTCTTTACCATTCATTCGCTCTAGAGCCATATCTATATCTTCATGCCACAGACCATGATTATAATAATACCAATCTAATTCAGTTAGTTGTTTTCCTGTCCACTTGACTGAGTAAAGATCCGCAAGATATAAGAACTTGACTAGCTGTGTTTTTATAATATGTCCTTTTGTCTCATAGACAAAATACTTGATTAGCTCCTCTAGCATAGTTTTTATGTGTGTAGCTTTAAATTTGAAAAAAGTTTCAGATGAATATATTTAATATATTACTTAATAATCCTTTCTTTTGTTGAAAAAATCAACATTTATTTTATGGAACCCTAGAAGATGGTTAAGGTTATACCAAACTCTGCGAGTTATAGTAATATCTATATCGTCTAGGTTTTCAAGTTTCAAATGGGAGCAAACTTTTTTGTTTGAATTTAACTTCCAATTACTAATAATTTATAATATAGCAGTATGAAATGATTTGTGAGAAAAAAATGTAGGGGTTTGGTCTCCAAATCTTTTAACTTTGGTAACGATAAAATATTACAACCTATTTGGAATTGCTATATAGCTGAAGGTCTAAAATACAAAATTACTCAAGTCTTAAGAAATGGCGTTAGCTTGAAAATAACTTATGCTAAAAACCTTATTTAATTTGTGTCAAAAATTTCCAGTATTAAAGCAAATATCAATTTTTTCTAGTGCTACTTTAGTCAGTTTAAACTTTTGGGTAACTCCAGCAATAGGAGACCCATTTCGCCCAAAAAATCCTATTGAAATAGGAGAAAAAACTGAAGCAGCTTTTCAAGCTATGTTTGAAGCAGGAAATTATAAAGAAGCAAGAGATTATCTAAAAATAGCCGAATCTGAAGAGATAGGTGAGCCTCTTGTTTATGCCATGATATCTTCCTTACATTTCTTAGATGAAAATTGGGAATCACTAAAATTGTATGCTCAAAAAACTACTGAAGTAGCAGAAAATTTAATTGCAATTAATCCCGTCCGTGGCAATATTTATGTTGCAACTGGTTACTTTCTAGAAGGTGCTTATATTATATCTAGTGAAGGTACTTTAAAAGGAGCGCCAAAAGCTTTAGAAAAACTCAGAAAAGTTTTCAGTCATTTTGAGACAGCAGAAAAAATCAATTCATCCGATCCAGAGTTAAATTTGTTGAAAGGATATATGGATTTAATGTTGGCAGTGAATTTACCATTTTCTGACCCTGCTAAAGCAATAGAAACATTAGAAAAAAATGCTTATCCTCATCATTTGGCTTATCGTGGATTAGCAGTAGCTTATCGAGATTTAGACAACCTCAAAAAAGCTTTAGAATATGTAGATAAAACTTTATCAGAAGTTCCAGAAAATCCAGAGGTACATTACCTAAAAGCACAAATTTTAGTTGCTCAAGCTAGGGAGAAAGATAATAATTTATCTATCAGAAAAAAAGCGAGGAAAAATTTTGATAAGGCTTTAGCAAAATCAGACCAAATGCCAAGACGTTTGGTAGCACAAATATTTTTTGAACAGTGTAAAAATATGAATAATATAGATAATGGTAAACGACCTTGTGACCCGATGCGAGATGCAATTAGAGATGGTTTAGGTTTATGGGGACCTTCAGAATTACCTCCTCTTCGGAAATTCAGTTATCAGTTATCAGTACCTCCGGTTTGAAATTGATAATTTATGAATAATAATTTATTTTATTTTTGATTTTTAGGTAAGCATTTCCCGCGGAATGCTGCGCAAACAGCTCTTTAATTAAGCAAGCAATTATTACTTTAATTTATAGCACATTTTCAAGACATAAATTGAAATACAAAAATAACTATTTTTAGTTGCCAACCCATACAATAATTGTGTCCTGCGGAATGTGGGATATTTGTTTTATAGCGCTACGCGCTAGGGAGTAGGGAGTAGGGAATAGGGAGTAGCAGACTTTTCAAGGGTTCTAGGATTTAGAAATGTCCTAACCTTAATGCGTAGTGCTATAAAAACTGATAGCTGACTGCTGAATGCTTACATTTTTGGAGATGTCTAATACTGAAGTTTATTCTTTTCGTCTTAAATATTTATGAAAGTACAATTTCGCGAATTTAATCCGTTTGATGTGTGGATTTGGTTAGAGTTTAGCACTGTTCCTTCTATGGCAGAAAAAAACTACATAGAAGAACTATTTGACTCATGGTTTTTATTAGGAAAATTGGGTGGGTTTAATGCTGAAAATTTACAAGTTCAAGAAGTAGGAATAGAGATTAGTTATATGGAATATAGTCAGGATATGGCTGGTCAAAGTATGATGGCTGTTATGCACAATATGGGAGATGTAGAATATGAAGGATTATGGGGTCGTTGTTGGTTTGATTTGGGAACTAGCGATGCTTTAGCAATTGATATTTTGGTGAATAGTTTTCAACAATTAAATGAAGATTTGGTCAAGATAGAAAAACTAATTATTGGCGGTAAAAATCAAGATTGGCCTGTACCAGAAAATAAGTATGAAGAGGGTTTTTATGATGATAATTAGTATAGCAGGGAATAGGGAAGTAAGCATTCAGCACATCGCTTATCAGCTATCAGTTTCCGAGGCAAATATACATTTATAATTATGGGTTGACAACTCAGACTTGTTGTTTTTGTGCTTCAATTTATGTCTTGAAAATGTGCTATAAGTTAAAGGAAGAATTGCTTTATTCAAAGGTTATAGCTGAGACCTGACTGCTAATAGCTGAATGCTTATAGCAATCCTATTTCAATTGTAATATTTTTTTTGTAGTTAGGAGTTAGGAGTCAGGAGTCAGGAGTCATAATTTTGAAGCTTTTTGATCAATTTTAACTACTATAAAAATTCTCACAAATCATTTAGGATTACTATACAATTAAAGTCATAACTGAAAAGAAAATTATTTTGATATTTATATGAGAAAATTATGAGTAAAAAGAATAAAATTAGAGTGTTAGCTTTAGGATTGATTAGAGATGGCGATCGCTTGTTTATTTCTCAAGGTTATGACTCTCTAAAACAGGAAACTTTTTATCGGGTTATGGGTGGAGGTGTTGATTTTGGAGAGTATAGTCGTGATGCTTTAAAAAGAGAGTTTAAGGAGGAGATTGAAGCTGAGTTGACTAACATTAAATATTTGGGGTGTATGGAAAATATTTTTATGTTTAATGGAGAGGAAAGACATGAGTTAATTCAGTTATATAAATGTGATTTTGCTGACCAAAAGTTTTATGAAATAGAAGAGTTAACTTTTTGGGAGAAGGAACGAAAAAAAACGGCACTTTGGGTTTCAATAGATAGATTTAAGTCTGGAGAATTGAAAATAGTTCCAGAAAATTTTTTAGAGTATTGTAATTAGGAGGATAATTAAAATGGAGATTAATATTCCTGATGTTGTGGTAGAAGTAAAAGCAGCATTTGAGCAGTATGAAGTTGCTTTGATTAGTAATAATGTAGATATTTTAGATGAGCTATTTTGGGAAAGTTCCCACACTATCCGTTATGGAGTAAATGAAAATCTCTATGGATATGAGGCAATATCAGCTTTTAGAAAAGCTCGTGGAAAAGTTAATTTAGAACGAGTATTAATGAATACTATTATTACGACTTATGGTCAAGATTTTGCCACAGCAAATACTGAATTTCAGCGTCAAGAAACTGGTAAAATGGGTAGGCAAAGTCAGACTTGGATGCGTACTTATGTTGGTTGGCGAGTTGTCAGCGCTCATGTTTCTTTTTTATAATTTAAGCATTTAGCTATTAGCTGTCAGCTCTTCCTGCAGAATGCTACGCAAACAGCAATAAGACCTCGCTTTTATAGTAAAATTTAATTCTCGCTCAATAAAGCTTTGATTACTCAAAAAAAGTAATAGCTGATAGCTTTTACCCCTCCATCTTATGAAGGAATAAAGTCAATAATAAATCAAGGGGAAAATTGGTTGAGATAGGTAGCTTCTAGAATATGAATCAAAATTTACAAGATAAAAAAACTTTTCAACGGAATAATAAATTTCAAATTTATACTGAATTAAGTCAGGTAAAAAACGATGACTTAGAGTTATGGAATTATGAAGAAGATGATGTTGATACTATTAATAAATTTGCAGAAACTTATTACAATAAAGGAAATTTTACAGAAGCGATCGCTCTTTGTCACAAAGCATTAAAAAAACAAGCAAATTATGCTCCAGTCTACAAAACTTTGGGAAACGCACTCCAAGCACAAAATAAAATAGATGCTGCTATTCGTGCTTATTCATTGGCAATAAAAATTAATCCAAATTTTATTGAAGCTATTGTCAATTTGGCGAGTATGTTTTATAAAAAAGGGCAAATTGATGCAGCAATGATTAATTATAGAAAAGCAATTAAAATGAAACCTGATTTAGGAGTAGCTTATTGGAATTTAGGCAAAGTTTTGGAACAAGAGGGAAGATTTTACGAAGCATTTTTTTTTCAAGAAAAAGCCTTGGAACTTCAGCCTAGTTTAGTTGATAATACTCAAAATAATCATCAAGATAGTCATTTTAAAAAGTGGAATAATCTGGAGACTTAAATCATTTATCATTTATCACTTATCAACAATTAATAATGAAAAATTACTGCTATGGTTAAGGGAAAGTAGTTATGCAGTAATTCTTTATTCTCTCTCAATTTATCAATTGCTTTCAGCATTCTTCTTTCTTCCTCATTGCTGAGTGAGAAAAAAGTAGTTTTGCTAAACTGCTTTAAACCTTACTCCCTTTTTCCTTTCTTAAAGAGGTAATTATCCATTATCCATTAATGAATTCTTCCTTAGTTTTATCCCACGTTCCGCACGTCAACTTGTAGCATTAAAAGTAGTATAAAAATTGGTAATTTGGTAAGTATTTATACTGAATATATCCTATTCATTTACCTTTCGAGTCGAGTCAAATTCTCAGAAAAATCTTGAGCATAAATACTTAATTTAGCCAGATGTAAGCTACCCACCATTCCCTACTGACTACTTGCTCTTTATAATACATTTTGTCGTGCGGAATCTAGGTTTTATGAAATCAGAAGAACAAAAACATCCCCAATATAATAAAGATAGACAAATAGTTGATACCCTATTAAAAGAAGAAGATACTGACTATAACTTAGCAGAATTAGCAAGATTAAAAATTCGTTATCGAGATTTTCCTGGGGCAAGAGATATTCAGAAAGACTTAAAACAAGTATTAGCAAACTGGGAGCTAACTGAAGAAAATCTCTATGAAAAAACTCGTCAAATTCATAGCAAAGGTCAGGTTTATAAAAAAGACAATAACGACCAAGAAGATTGGTTTTAAGTAAGCATTCAACCGTCAGCTATCAGCTTCAAACCCTATTTCCTATTCCCTATTCCCTATTCCCTATTATTAATATTAAGCTGTTTAGTAATAATATTAATTGGAGGGGAACAATAGACACATAATTCATTAGCAATTTCAACAGCTTCTTCAGGATTTTTATCTAAATACATTGCTGTCAAAGCAAAATGTTCTCCAGCTCCAATAGCTGCAAATTCATTAATTTTTTCTACTAAATAACTATCACAAATACGAAAAACTTCTCCCTCTATTCCAATTAAATAATCATTTCTTTTAGAAAAAGAATCATCTTTAGATTTAGCCCAAGTGTAAAATTCAACAATGAAATCTAAAACGGCTTCTACAGTTGGTGCTGCTGGTTTGTGATTTCTAGCAAAAATCTGCATAAAACTTAATTCCATAATTAAACCAACACCACCAATAACTAAACCATTAACTTCAAAAAGTTTACCTTGTTCGTCTCCTGTTATACGATAATTTTCTTTTAAATGACCAGATACTCGAATACTATCAGAAGCAAACATTAAGCGATCTGAATATTTTCTGGCTGCAACAACACTCATAATAGTTAATGAAATTTACTTGAATGAATCTCTAATATACTAACAGAAGTATGGTGGTTCAGCAATTAACAATTAATAATTACCTACCCCTAAAAGGGAGATGATTGAGTATCAAATAAAAAAAATATTTTTTCCCCTTGAAAGGGGAAGCTTTAAACATGAACTATTTAATTAATAATTATTAATTATTCCCTATTCCCTATTTTTTGCGATAAACATGAAACTTTTGGCTTTCATCAAAACTAACAAAACTAAATCCAGCTTGTTCCATAATTTCTTCTTTTTTCCATTGCTTAATATAACTCAATTTCAGTTTTTGTTGAGCTAATATTTCTCCATCTCTCTTAAAAAAATAACTTTTCTGAATGGATTCAATTTCATCATTTTCCTCGATTTTTTCTATCTCCTGAGAATAAACAATTCCTGTGGGAATATTTTGTTGATAATTTCTATGTTCTCATTGAACACTCAACAGGAATAACCCATCTTGACGCAGATGTTTAGCAACATTAATTAATCCCTTAATATCCTCATCAATATCTTTGGTATGATTCTTAAGTCAGTTCGATCACTTCGTTGACTTATTACCCAAACTCCTCTACTAGAAACAGCAATATCAAAAGTTTCTTGAAGGTTCATATCATAGATATCTGCCTCTACTAATTTTCCCCATTCTCCCAATCTTTTTCTGGCAATGTCGAGCATTGATAAGGTAATATCTACTCCTGTAAATTCAGCTTCAGGAGCAAGTGCCAATAATTTTTCAGCAAATAATCTTGTTCCTACACCTAATTCTAGTATTTTTTTTCGACCATCTTTCATTAAAGAATAGACTGCATTAGCCATTCCTTGATAATTATAATTGCCTTGGATCATTAAAAAGTCGTAATAGTTGGTAAAACTATCGTAATAATCAGCGATATTGGCATATTTACTCATAGTTAATTTTGTAGAAGTAAAGTCCGCTCCCCAATAAATAAGTTAGCTGTAAGTAACTATACCATGATAATTTGATTGAAAAATCCTTATCAATAAATCAGCTATTTCTTTTCTGAATTTGACGCAACTTTAGATACAAATTCACAGATAATTTATATCAGGCATAATTTAGATATAATTATTTGATTATCTGTTTCACTTTTTGCGATAAACATGAAACTTTTGGCTTTCATCAAAACTAACAAAACTAAACCCAGCTTGTTCCATAATTTCTTCTTTTTTCCATTCCTTTTTGACCTAAAAGTTCGTACTTTTTCCATATCTAAAAAGGCTAGCTTTATCTGTCAAGGCTTTTATCTTTAATCAGCCAGCCCTAAGTAGCTGAAAAAAAAGAATTAATTTAAGATTTGGGGGAAATAGTCAAGAGGCAATAAAAAAAAGAAATATAGTTGATTAGTAAATGCACAAATAATTTTCTCTATCTACTTAGCACAATAATTATATTAAAAAATTATTATCAATTTCCTGCAAATTTTTGATAATCTTGTAGTAACCAATTAGGCAGTTTATCTATGTCTTCTATTCGCAATTGTTCAGAACGACAATATAACATTGCTGCTAATAAATAATTAAGAGCTTTCGGTGCTTCTATTCCTTGAGCAAGTTGGGTAGCTAAATGTTGTAAAAATTCCTGTTCACTTTCTATTAAAGATTGATTTTGAATCCTACTATTGAGTAATGCTTGATAACCTTTACCCATCTCACACAAGTAGAAAGTTTCTAGTTTTTGTGGTTCTAAATTTATCCAAAAATCAGCCGTTTGTTTTCTCAGTTGACGCAACTCTTTAACAACAGATTCATCAGACGGATCTATATAATAAAGATTCACAGTACCTAGTAATTGATTCAGAAATTTTTGGTCGGCAGAATCTAAATTATCTGCCTTATTTTCTGTTAAAACTACATTAACTTGTAGGGGTTTGGTTTCCAAACCCTTGGTTGCCAAACCCTTGGTTTCCAAACCCCTATCAATAGAATCTTCTGATAAATGAGGCGACTTAGTTTGAAAAGCTTTTTCTAATTTCTGTGCAACTTCTCTACTTTCAAATACCTGTTTATAATCATTAATCAACCAGTGAGGCAAACGATTTTTAGCATCTCGGACTAACATTTTACCTGGTGGAAAATATAACATTCCCCCTAAAAGTGCATTAATACCTTTAGGATTAGTTAGACCTATACTTGTATCAGCTAATTCTTTGATAAATTTTTCTTCCTCTTCAGTTTGGGGTTCGTTTTGAATCCCACTTGCTAATAATCCTAGATATGCTTTTCGGACTTTACCTTGATAAATAGTTTCCAAATTTTTTGGAGGTACATCTAACCAAAAATCAGCTATTTGTTTACGAACTTGACGTAATTCTTCTATTAAAGATTGGTCATTCGGGTCAATTTTGTACAGATTTACACAACCTACTAAACGATTGATAAATTCAGAAGTTAGAGAATTCTTATCTTGAGATTCTATAGTTTTTGGCAGATGAATATTTTCCCACTGCTGGAATAATCCTTGAAATAATGTACCTATCTGTTTTGAGTAACTATGACTGTCTAAAAATGATGGATTTTGCTGCATTTTTTCTTGAATTTCTTGTTGCTTTTGTTTCCGAAATTCTGAATTATTAGCAACCTTAATAGCTAAATTAATATATTCTGCTTCACTGTCAGCTATTAAGTCAGGAATAGAGAGCGCTCGCAACAATGCACTACCCATCAAAGAGCGGAATGAATTCCCATTTTTTGTAACTATTGGGATACCTATTTCTAATGGTTCTATGAGAGAATTTACTCCGGCAAATGGATAAGAATCTAAATAGATATCACATAATTTCAAGCATTCTTTAATATCAGAGCGACTTGGTAATGTCTTAATCACAATTAATCGTTTTTTATCAATACCGTATTTTTTAAATATGGAACGCATATCATTAACAAAAATAGTGCTAGCTTGATAACTATTAGTCCAGTTAGGATTGAAGGGATATAAAACCAGAATAGAATTTGGCACAGCAGCAATAATTTTTGCCCAAGTTTCTCTTAGTTCGGGAATAATTTTATAAAAGTTAGCTCCGGAAACAAATACAATATTTTTATCGTTTACTCCCCAACTTTCTCGACTTGGTTTAACAACTGGTTTTTCTGGTTCAGTTGCATAGTAATTAAAACAATGAGCTGCCCCTTTTAAGGTAATTAATTTTTCCTGATATTGTTGTTTAGCTTCCTCTGGAGGTTCTGTTAATTTTCCAGAAATATAGTAATCAATATGTCTCATTCCTGTTGTGACGCAAGAAGAGGTTGAAGTTACTTGGATTCGCGCTAGTCGATGCAGAGCAAGTAAGGTTATAGGATTAGTAATAGCAGTAACATTCGTGCCAATTAAAAGTATATCTAAATCGTCATTACGAATAGTTTCTACTTGGCTAATCAAGTTATCTGGTAATTTGATAAATCTCTCTGCGCGACTTTGACAATATTTTTCTAGGGGATATTCACTGGTGCTTTTAGCATATAAAATAATCTCAAATTTAGTTTTATCTAAATGTTCAAAAAATGGCAGAGTAGAAAAAGTTTCTGTTTGAGGAATAAAGTGACTACTGAGAATTCCTAAACGAATTTTATTTCGATTAGCTGCTCGCTCTGGAAATACATAATCAAGATTAAAGCCTCGACTTTGCAATCCTAGTTCCATTATTTCTGCACGTTTTATATATATGTCTTTGAGATTCTCGTTATTAAAGTAGAGAGGAATAAAGTTATATTTATGAGCGACAAACCAAGCCATATCTTGCCAGATTTTTGAGTCGGAGTTACTGAAGATTCTTTGATGTAAATAGTTAATCCAGTTGAGAGTGTAACGATAGTATTTATCTGCTTCTCCTATTTCTTGAAAATAGTTAGGAGCATCGATCATAAATTTTATGTAGTCATTAACAAACCACTTAGGAATAGGAGCTTCTACAAACCATTTTGGAGAAAGTTGATGGGGATAATAATATAGAGTTGCAGCTAAAAGATATTGAATAGAGTTTTCTCGATTTAATCCTTGAGAAATATGAGTTGCTATTTGGTTAACAAAGGCTTTTTCTGTCTCTGAAATTTGTTCATATTTAATATTACTGCCAATTAACTTTTGATTAGCTCTACCAAGTTCTCCTAAATAAGCACCTTCTAATTTTTCTGTGGGTAAATTTAGCCAATAATTAGCAATTTGTTGCCGGAGTTGACGTAAATTATTTAAAGCTGACTTTTTAGAACTATCTTTTTGATATTCCTGCACATATTTATAAATTTCAGATAAAACTTGATTTACATCTATTTGTAAAGTGGCATCTGAAGTAATAAACAGAGAAATTATCCCCTCTTTTACTTCCGAAGAGTGACTACATTTTAAAGCTTCCTGAATTTGAGCGATCGCTACTTCTGTTTTTCCTACACTCAACATTTGTTGTGCTGTCTTAGTAGCAGAAATAGCATAATGTTCTCTAGCTAAATCGGATAATTTTTTAGATATTTCTTTTGGTAGATAAGACTCAGAAATTTCGATAGATTTACGAGTATCAGAAATATTTCCGCCAAACTCAATTAATCGCGAAGTTTCCGAGGTTGAATGTAAACGATAACAAGCAAGAGTTTGAGGGTCATAACTAACAGGATAATAAGCAGCAATACGTTTCCACATTTCCCAATCTGCCGCCGAATTTGCTTCTAAACAAAATCCTCCTAATTGTTCATAAACACTACGTTTTACAACTATAGAGGCACATTGTATTCTCTGCATGACGGCAATTTTTTCTAACCAGTTAGGAATAATACCTGGAGTTTCTTTTTCCAATGGAGAGACCATCTTTTGATTATTATTTTCATCTATATAATAATGACGACAAAATGCCGCTCCTACCTCTGGTTGTTTTTCTAATAAATTTTTCAAGCTACTATAAAAATCAACTAATACTAAATCATCTTGATGAAGAATGTGAACAAACTTACCCGATGCTCGTTTAATACAATCATTCCAGTTAGCAACTAATCCTAAATTTTTAGGTTGACGATAATAGGAAATCCTACCATGACCGATTTTTTTAACAACCGCTTCTACATCAACTTGAGTCGAACAGTCATCAACAACTTCTATCTGCATTTCATTAATATTTTCTGCTTGCTGCAAAACAGATTTTAAAGTTTGTTCTAAAGTTGATGTGGGATTATAGGTAGGAATCATTACAGACCAAAAAGGTCGATTTTTCACTTCAGAAAGTGATGAGATTTGTGGGTATTGAATTGGTAAATTTATCATAGTAGATGATTTTGATTTAAGTCGATTTAATTGTGTGATGATAGAGCTTTTATATTTAGACAATACTTGTTCTGACCAAGTTACTTCCTGCTGGCTATACAACTGAGAGTGGAGATAAATAATTATAGCTTTATGAACTGCCAAATTAACTGAATTTTGATGTAGCTTTTGTTGACGAGAACCTGCGGGATGTTGTCTATAATAAAGATAAGGTTTTTCTAGTCGATAACCTAACCAACCTTTTTGATATGCAGAAATCCAAAATTCCCAATCTTCCCAACCCTGATTCATTATTTTTTTAAACCCACCTACTTGTTGATAAATTTCTCTTCTAAATAGGGATGTAACTGGAGCTTGATTTTCACTTAAAAAACGTTTGACATTAAAATCTCCGTGACTTTCTAGTTTCTCCTCAAAGCCAAATTTTTGAATATCTGTATAAACAAAACCAACCTGTGGATTTGTTTGTAAGACGGCTAAAGTTTCTGTTATAAAATTAGGATGAATTTTGTCATCTGCATCGACAAAGAGAATAAATTTACCAGAAGTATTATCTATTCCCACATTTCTCGAATTTGGCACTCCACTATTTTCTTTTTCTATCAAACGGAGATTCTTTTCTGGATATTTTTTGATTAAATTTGTAGCTATTTGAGATGTTTGGTCAAGACTACCATCATTGATAATTAAACATTCCCAATTTTGGTAAGTTTGTTTAACTATACTTTCTACAGCTTCGGCTAAATACTGTGCATGGTTATAGCAAAGAATTATTACTGAAACTAATTCTGATTTACTCAAAAAATTAATTGAGTCTGACTGGAAATTCTTGAGTGGAAATTTTTCCGTTTCCCCTTCTGGAAAATTGATTAATTCCGAAGTAGCCTCTCTAAATTCTTCAACCGAGTCTGACTGGAAATTTTTGAGTGGAAATTTTTCCGTTTCCCCTTCTGGAAAATTGATTAATTCCGAAGTAGCCTCTCTAAATTCTTCAACCGAGTCTGACTGGAAATTTCTGAGTGGGAATTTTTCCGTTTCCCCTTCTGGAAAATTGATTAATTGAGAAGTAGCCTCTCTAAATTTCTCCACCGAGTCTGACTGGAAATTT
>JBCDJM010000175.1:0-15725 GCA_038747755.1 Cyanobacteria bacterium P01_H01_bin.35 | reverse complement strand
GCTGTCCCTTAGTGGGCTGGACTTTCACCAGCATCCGTAACTCAGTTATCCAACAGGCTCTTCTTTGGTGGCCTCGCTTATTGCAGGCTCTTCCGCCGTGTCCTCGTTGAACCCTATTCATACCCCTCTGGTTTCTAGAGGTTCCTAATAGGAACGAGTCGCACAGTTTGTTTAATTGTATAGCTTTAAGCATTCAGCTATCAGCTATCAGCTATTAGCTCAAGTCAAAACTATTAGTTGTAAGAGATTTGAATTTTATCAAAATCCTAACTTATTTGCACAGTGCTATAATTTCCCAGTTTTTTTGATTTCTAGTTCTACGAAAGATGGGGAATAATAGCTGGAATTTTTTTATAGTTTTCGAGGGTTGTTATTATTTTTCAGTAAAACTATAAATTTCATTATACCACACAAAGTATGTTTGCTGTAGTATAATAACTATTTGTGTTGTTAGAGAAAGTTATATAGTAATTTTTTTTGTTGAAAGTTTGATTTGACAAAATTATTCAATGCTCGATCGCCATTCACGAGACAGTATAATCTGAAATGTTTTGTTATCTAAAATATTAATAAAACAACAATATAATAGTAAAAATAGCAGAGAAAAACTCAATGATAGCTAACCAAAATCAATTCTATGTTTCTCCAGAAGAATATTTAGCAGGAGAGCAACAAAGTCCGATTAAACATGAGTATAGACGAGGCAAAATTTATGCAATGGTAGGGGCAAAAAAATCCCATGTTATTATTGCTAATAATTTAGCAAGATTATTGGGAAATCATCTTCTGGATAATGACTGTGTTGTACTTACTTCCGATATAAAAGTTCGACTAGAAGAAGCTAACTGTTATTATTATCCTGATGTGGCAGTAACTTGTGATGAACGGGATTTAAGTTCAAATGAAGACTTTATTCTTTATCCTTCTCTAATCATAGAAATTTTGTCTCCAAGCACGGCTAATTTTGATAGAGGAGGGAAATTTGCTGACTATCAAACGGCTACAAGTTTACAAGAATATGTATTAGTTAGTCAGTCTGAGATGAGTATAGAATGTTTTCGGAAAAATGAACAAGGAATGTGGCTTTCTCAAACTTATAGTAGGGGAGAAGAAGTCAATTTTGCTAGTCTAGATTTTAATTGTCAGATTGAATTAATCTATCAAAAAGTTCCTTATCAATGGATAATTGATAATTAAAGATACTTTTCATTATCAATTATTCATAAACCAAAAAAAAGACAAAGATAATCTAAGCGATCGCTAAATTGAATTAACTCAAAGCGTAGTATTCAAATAAATGTAGGGGCGGGTTTCACAAGAAATTTATCGGTATGAATATTAAATTAAATAAACCCGCCCCAGATGGAATGGTTGGGGCGGGTTTAGGTAAATTAATGTCATGTATCAATATTCTTGATGAAACCCGCCCCTACAAATTTTTTAATTTCCCACTGATAACTGAAAAAACCCGCCCCTACAAATTTGGTAACGTTAATTTCCCACTGATAACTGAAATTGGCGATCGCTAATTTTTCCTATAATTATTCCCCTAAAAACACATCCTCATAAATTAAATCTATAGGAAAACTAAAATTAAAACTTTTCAACTCAATATTATCTCCTTCTTGATAAGAAGAAAATTCCCACACTCCCTTTTCATTCAAATGAAAACATTCAAGCATTATTTCATTAGCACTCACCAAAACATATTCTTTCAAAGTAGAAATGCGACGATAATTTTGAAATTTTTTTCCTCTGTCAACAGACTCTGTTCCTGGAGATAAAACCTCAATAATTAAACAAGGATATTTAATCGCTTTTCTTGCCTTTTTATCTCGTTCATCGCAAGTAACCATAACATCAGGATAAAAAAATGGTCCTTGTTCAGATATTTCCACTTTTGCATCTGCCACTAAGACTTTACAACCTTTCCCCCGCAGATGATTTTTTAATGCTGTTGTCAGATTAGCGACAATCTCACTATGGGGAATAGTACCCCCAGTCATGGCTATAATTTTACCGTCAATATATTCATATTTAATCGGTTGTTTTTCTTCCCATTCCAAATATTCTTGGGGAGTAATATATTGAGAATTTTTAATGGCAATCATATTAACTTTAAAATAAAATAAAGATACTCCAGAAAGTAGTGCGGGCATCTTGCCCGCTAATAGTATAGTATAGCGCTACGCGCCAGTCAAAATTCATGCATTATTGATTAGTAAGGCTTTTAGGATTTTGTAACTGGTCAGTTATTTCCGCCATTCTGCACTACTGTGGCCTCTTATATCAACGATAATCTTGACTCTGAATATTCCGCAACCGAGCTTCTGGACGTTTAAACCTGTCTAATTGTGTTTCAAAAAATTCACGATTTGCTTTTAAATGTTCTGGATCTGGGTCATCTAAAGGATGTAAAGTTGCTTGTCTTAATGCTTGAATAACCGCCGAAGTTACACAATACATCGAACGTTGAAAAGTTATTCCCAACTGAATCAACATATCATCTTCCCCCCGAGAATATTGTTTATAATAATCTACTAAAAAGGGAGGTAAAAAATGCAGCATATCCTGCATTAATAATGTTGGTGGAATACCAGCATTTCCTACTGGAAAAACATCAGCATAAAGAATCCCATAATGAAAATCTTTTTGATTTTCTGGTACTTGTTTTGCCTGAGCATTATAAGACTTTGTACCCCGGAAAGGAGCAGTGCGATAAAACACAGCTTCTACATAAGGTAAAGCAGCTTCAAATAACCAAGTAAAACCACAAGATTTGGGAATAATTTCATATAACTCTCCCCGAATATAAACATGATGATAAATCGGGCGATCGGCTACAGCAAAAATTCCATTTACTAGAAAATTCATTGCTTCAGGAACGCTAGTTAATTTTCCTTCGTTATATAAATCGAACATCTCAAAAAATACAGGAGCCATTACTTCCCAAAACAAACCTAAGTTGCTGTAATAAGAAAGTTCTCTTACCTGTTCGATAAACATTTCTGGAAATAATTTATATAAACCCAGCATCACAGGATTACCTTGAAAATAAGCCTTAATTGCTTTATCCGCTGCTGCTTTATATTCTGGAGTATCTAAATAAGGGTCAAATTTACCGCCCATTTCTCGATGCCAAAACATTGCTCGCATACAAGCTTCGGCAAATTCCATATTAATTCTGTCGTGCCAAAGGTGATGTAATAATTTGGATTTTTTGCCAGTTTCTCCCTTTTCAATAAATGCTAAAAGTTCTCGGTGAGCTGTTGCTTCCCCGCGCCAAACTCTCAAGTCTGCATCATCACCAGCATAATGATTATGTAGGTCTAAATATTCTTTGGGAAGGAAGTATTTAAAGAAGGGTAAGGGGTTTAAAAATACTCTTTCGGCAATATAAAGTAAGTCGCGCCAATAGAAATCCATTGGTACTGCATAAGCTTTATAAATACCGATAATTTGCATCAGATTTTCGGGGGTATCTGGTAACATTGCACCACCTGCTTCGAGGCGATGAATTATTTCGGCAAATTCGTGTTGAGATGGTGGAAGTTTTATTGTTTGTATCATGTTTTTTTTTGTTTTAGGTGAATAATAGACATCTCCGGAAAAGAGGGAGTAGGGAGTAGGGAGTAGGGAGTAGGGGGAAATAATTGATTATTTCTTTAGGATAATTGATTTGATTTTTGATTATCGGAGAGGTCTAATAAGTATTAAGAAACAAGTTTCACAACTCAATCTTAAAACTTGAATAAGGAAAGGCATTAAAATAAGTCTACATGGGAGAAGGTATCAGTATTCATACTCCTCAATTTCTGGTAAATTTATTAATAACAAATAATTGTTTTTTTGCCTATTCCCTATTCCCTAGAATGAAAAAATTTCCTTTTAGTCAATCCCCTTCTTTTAAGGGGTAATAATTAATACAGAACTTATGCAAAGGTACTAGATATAGAGGCTTGGTGCGTTACGCTACCGCTAACCCCGGATTTCTCACAAAATAAGTTTGATCACTCAAAATCCTTATATACTCAAAGTCATACAGGATAAGCTTTTCAACAGTGTGTTGTTTTTTGTTCTCTCTTTTAAGCAGGGTTAAATGCTTGCTATACAAGGTTTTCAGCGACTAGAATCGCAAAGTTTGTGAGAAATGCAGGTAACGCACCCTACCGATAGCTGTTCCCTCTTCCCTACTCCCTACTCCCTACTCCCTACTTTAGATATTGACTTATTGACTGAATTTCTATTTGAGATTTAAGCACTAAAAAATTGGAAGTTTCTTCACTCCAACGCACTAACCAAGTAGGTTGAATTCCTAAAAAGAAAATCGCTACTGCTAATACCAAAGCTGGCGCACGTTCAGACCAAATAACCTTTGGATAATAAGCTGTATCATTATCTAGTTTGCCGAAACAAGTACGGTTCAACAAAATTACAAAATAAACTGCTGTTAAACCACTAGCAATAATACACAAAAGAGTGGGAATTGGAAACTTAGAAAAACTCCCCTGAAACACAATAAACTCAGCAGCAAAACCTACCATTCCTGGAATACCTGCACTTGCCATTCCACCCATAATTAATAAAGCGCTGGTGAAAGGTAAACCCCGCACCGGACTCATTAAACCATTCAAAACAGATAATTCGCGAGTACCGACTTTAGTTTCCACTACACCTACCAGATGAAATAGAATCGCTAAAATTAAACCATGAGCCACCATTTGACTGATCGCTCCCACTAAACTTAGGGGTGTATTCGCAGCAGCAGCAACGATAATGTAACCCATGTGTCCAATAGAACTATAAGCTACCATCCGTTTGATGTCTTGTTGAGCGATCGCTGCTAATGCTCCATACAAAACGCTAATGGTGCCAATAATTGCCATTCCGGGTGCGACTATTTCCCAGGTTTGGGGGAATAGTCCCAAACAGAAACGCAATAATCCGTAAGCGCCTAACTTTGCCAATATTCCACCCAGTAAAATGGTAACGGGGGGAGATGATTCGACGTAAGCGTCTGGCAACCAAGTATGTAGGGGTACCAGTGGTATTTTGATTCCAAATCCTACTAAGAGAATTGTTAATAAGATAAGTTTAGTTATTAGGGGTAATGATTGGGTAGATATCAGGTTATAGTCAAAACTAGGAGAATTGCTTAACCAAGTTATGCCTAAAAATCCTGCTAATATGAGAATTCCAGAAACTGCGGTATAGATGAGAAATTTTGTTGCTGCATAGCTTCGTTTTTCGCTTCCCCAAATTGCTATTAATAAATAGATGGGGATTAATTCTAGTTCGTAAAACAGAACGAAAAGTAGTAAATTTGCTGAAAGAAAAGCTCCTGCTACACCTGCATTTACTAACAAAATTAGAGAGTAGTAAAGTCTCGGACGTTCGACATTATTGCCGTAGCCATAAACTACGATAAATGTTAGTAAAGAATTGAGAGCAAGTAAAGGTAAAGATAAACCATCTACTCCAAGATTGTAGGTTAAACCTAATTGCGGAATCCAAGCAAATGTTTCTTGAAATTGCCAGTGGGGATTATTTAAGTCAAACTTTAGAGCAATTTCTACAGTCCAAACTATGAGAGATACGGCTATTGCTAAAGTGACTTTTCGTAATTTTTCCGCCGGAATATTTCCTGGAAAAAATCCTACTAATATTGCCCCTAAAATTGGAATGATAATTAAAACACTGAGCATGATTTTTTGTTAAATTGTAGTCGATTAAATTGCTATGAATCCTTGAAAAAGGAAGAAGGGAAAATTGTATGGGGATAATCAAAGAACCTTCCCTCTAAGTACACAAACTCCAACCAATTTTAAGCACTGTTTAGACAGTAAGGTATTAAACCCGCGAGAGATAAAGATAATAAAATAGTAGCCTCATAAAATTGTAATTTTTGACAGAGAAGTATGGATAATTTCAGGAGATGAAATCCTATTATTAGCCTAATTAAGACTTACGTAATATAACTTATTTTCGTCATTGCGACTGACAGGGAAGCAATCTCAATATCTAGTTTTTCGTACCTCAGCGTAAATTCTGCTAATTATGATTCTGATTATATAGCAGTCGAAGCCAAGGTTAGGACATTTATAAATCCTGTTTGCTCGCATTTCCGCAGGAAAAACCCTTTGAAAGCTTACTGTTCCCTGTTCCCTATTCCCTATTCCCTATTCCCTTTTTCTTTAGAATAAACCAACAGCTAACCAACTTAATAATAGGGTAATACCAATCAAAATTGTCAACAAATAAAACTGAGACTGACCAGAAACATTGTATTTTAAACCCTGACCTCCAAAAATAGTTGCGAAACCGACTAAATTAACTACTCCATCAACAATATAACGGTCTATCCAAGAAATAATTTTTGATACTAAACCCACTAAAAAAACAATCGTAATTTTATACAATTTGACCGTATAAAAATCGTAAGCAAAAAAGTCTTGTATTGCTTGGTAAGGCAATTTAATTGGTTTCTCCCACTTGTCATTTATATAAATCAGCCCACCAATACCAAAACCCAGTACACTGGATAACAGTAACAAACCAGCAACAGGTTTATTAATAGTTGCCATATCTGGTAATAACTGCCAATGTGCTAATAACAACGGAACGTGCAATGTAAAACCAGCCAAAATAGTCATCGGCAAAACCAACGCCCATAAACCTTCAGGCGATCGCTCCGTCATTTGCTTAGTTTTACCACAGAAAATTAAACCAAACTCCCGAATAATACTAAAAGCAGTTAACCCATTCACCACAAACAACACCCCCACTAACCAAGGTTGAGTCTGCCACAAATTATCTGCCATTTGTAACAATGCCCAAAAACCACCCAAAGGAGGCAAAGCAACCAATCCCGCAGCGCCGACTAAATAGGAAATTCCAGAAATAGGGCGACGAGACCATAAACCACCATATTGAGTCAGGTCTTGGCTAATACAATTTAATACTACTCCACCCGTACTCATTATCAACAAAGCCATTGCACAAGCGTAGGTGAATAATAATATTAAAGTAGTTTTTACTTGACCGGTGCCAACCGCAATAAATACCAAACCCATGTATGCGCTGACAGAATAAGATAGCGCTCGCTTAATATCAATTTGCGCCATAGCAATTAAAGAAGCACAAACTGCTGTAAACACTCCCACTCCTATCATTACCGTAGAAGCTACAGGAGACAAAGCTAAAACTGGTTGCAACTTAGTCAATACCCAAGCTCCGACCGCTACTACCAGAGAATTCCTGAGAATTGTACTTGGTATCGGTCCTTCCATTGCTTCATCTAACCACAGATGCAAGGGAAACTGAGCGCATTTACCCAGAGGACCCGCGATTAAAGCTAGACTTAATAGGGTAGCAGTAGTGGGAGCAATGTTTGCCGTTTTCGCCCACTCAGCAAGCTCGGTATAATTCCAAGTTCCGGCTAGGGGTAATAGAGCGACTACTCCCATCAACACAAATAAGTCTCCGACTCGTTTTGTCAAGAAAGCGTCTCTTGCTCCCGTAACTACCAATGGTTGGCTATACCACAAGCCTACTAATAAATATGTACCCAGAGTGAGAATTTCCAGAATAATGTAACTCCAGAACAGGGAGTTGCACAAAACTAGGGCACACATTCCCGCTTCAAATAATGCCAGTAAGGAGTAGAAACGCGCCCATCCCCAGTCCATTTCCATGTAGGCGATCGCGTAGATTTGGCTGAGGAGGTTTAGACCTGTTATTAATATAGTCGCCCCAATAGTTAGAGTGGATATTTCTACAGAAATATTGATGTTGAGTTCTGCTACTTGTAACCAGGGTATTGATAATTCTCGTGCAGGTTGATTCCAACTTGCTGTCAAAGCAATTAAACCATGTAAGAAAGCAATAAAGGTCATTATTAAATTGATGTAACCTGCTGGTCTTGGTCCGCTGCGCTTAATAATTCCGGGCGACCAAGGCAAGGCTAAAATTGCACCAGTTATGGCATAGCAAGGTATTAGCCATATTGTTTCTATAAACTCGTTTGATAACATTATTTTGGTTTTTGCCAGATAATAAATTGTCTGCTTTTTATATTAATGGTTAATTTTATCTTAATTTTGATACTAAAGATTAATATTTTTGTTGGAGTATAATTTAATTTGTTTATGTGTAGGTTTTGGACTTTGGACAAAAACCAAAAATAGTTAGCGTAATATTTATGCTAGTCTGGCAATATCCCTCTGTCTTCAGTGAAAAAAATCACTGAAAAATAGAAACAAAAGATAGAGCGAAGCAGATTAAGGAGTTGGGTAATTTCCTGAATATCTGTAATACTAATTGGTATGACTAATTTATTCCCTACTTGTCACATTCTTTTACCAGCAATCATTTCAGGTAAAATCAGCCATTAAATAAAAATTATCTTGCCAAAATACCTGATTTGAAGTTATAATCACTATTTACTTAATATTAAGTAGTTCAATTATATATATGTTGCTTTACTGCTAACTGCTGATTCCTCATTTAAAACCAATGAATTTCAACTTTATCCCCATACTTTAAATTAAGTTGCTCCTCAGCACTACCACCATTAGCAGCAATTTCTACAAAACCATGAGACCCAATAATTGTAATTAACTCCCCTGGTTTACAGTCAGCATAAGTATTGCCACTAGAAATTGTTTTAGCCGCTGAAAAATCAACATTATTATTAACAACAACCGACCAATTTTTCCTGGAGACATAACTACTAGAAATATTAGTAATTATATTGCCAAAATGATCAATATGCTGAACGCAACCCCTAATACCTGAATCTGTAAAAGTAATATTATTTAAAGGCAACTTCACCAAACTTTCTGGATTAATTTTTTCTCCCAAATTTTCTAACTTTACCCCACTACCAATATGAGCAGCAACAGGAGCAAATATATCTCTACCATGAAAAGTTTTACTCGGTGATTTTGTCCGCCAATACTCAGAATTAGTAAGCGAAACTACCTTAATATTTTCTATTTCTAAATCTTCTAAAACTCCACTAAAAATACCATTGTCAGGTCCGACTAAAAAACCTGTAGGTAGTTGAATAGCGATCGCTCTTCTGATACTACCCACCCCCGGATCGACAACAGCAACATGAACAGTTTCTGGAGGAAAATAAGGATAAGCATTTTGGAAACAAAATCTGGCAGCAAATAAATTTTGCGGAGGAATTTCATGGGTAAGATCAATTACTTTGAGATTAGAGTTAATTTGAGCAATTACACCTTTCATTACACCGACATAGACATCTTTTAATCCAAAATCAGTTAAGAGGGTGATAATTTTTTGATCCGACATTATTATGTTTAATCATTAGGGTTTGCTGAAAAAGTCTGTTATGTCAATTTGAAAAAAGAATGCTATACTTATCAGTAGCGTGTTGATAATTCTGATATTTACTACTCCCTTACTCCCCTACTCCCCTACTCCCCCACTCCCTACTCCCTCTTTTCTATTTCCATCTATCAATTTGATATTTAGCATCTCTATAACCCCCTGTGCGACCTTGTTCTAAATAAAGTTGAGCTGCTTTTTCAAAATCACTAATTGCTCCTTTTCTATCTCCGATATTAATTCTAACTAATCCTCTATTGTAGTAAGCACCCGCATATTCTGAGTTAAGTCTAATAGCTTGAGCATAATCGGCGATCGCTTGCTGATAATTTTCTTGTTCTGAATAAATAGTCGCACGATTTGCATAAGATTCAGCATTGTTTGGGCTTAATTTTATTGCTTGACTATAATCTTCTATAGCTTTTTGTGGTTGATTAGCTGTAGCATAAGCTAAACCTCTATTTGTATAAGCTTTAGGATTTTCGGAATCGAGTTTAATTGTTGCAGTGCAGTCAGATATAGATTTTTCATACTCTTGTAAATTTAGATAAGCAATACATCGATTATTATATGCAATATAATTTTTAGAGTTAATTTCAATTGCTTTAGTACAATCAGATACAGCGTTTTCATACTCTGCTAAATTCAAGTATGTGCTACAACGATTAGCATAAGCTTCTTCATTTTTAGGATCTATTTCAATCACTTGATTATAATCATCTAGAGAACCTTGATAATCTCCCATAAAAAACCTGGTTCTGCCTCTGTTATAATAACCATCTATCTCTTTTGGTGCAATTTTAATCATCTCAGTGTAATCTGCTATTGCTCCTTGTAAGTCATTATTGGCAGCATGAGCTAAACCTCTGGCATGGTAAGCATTAATATCATTCGGTTGCAGTTTCAGAACTTGAGTGTAATCTTTAATCGCCGCCGGATAGTTTTGGGATTGATAGTAAACAAATCCTCGTTTGTAATAAGCTTCAGAATCTTGAGGTTTTAGGCGCAACACCTGGGTAAAATCATCAATTGCTCCTGCATAATTTTGGTTATCAGAATGAACTCCCCCTCGGTTAAAATAAGCATTAACATAACTAGGATTAAGATTAATCGCTTGACTGTAATCAGCAATAGCATTTTGATAATTTTCTAAGTTGTAATAAGCATTCCCCCGCTGGTAGAAATACTCTGCTTGACCTGGATTCAATTTAATTGCTTGATTAAATGCTGAAATTGCTCCTTGTTCATTGCCTTGATTAACACTTTCTATACCTCTTTCAAATAATCTTTCTGCTTTGATCGGGTTAGGACGATTCAAAAAACTTACTATCCCAATCAGCACTGCTATCACCCCTAAACTTGCAAAACCAAATACAAATAACCATAATGAATTGGATGCTAAACCCTTGCGACTTTTTTGAATTTGAGGATTTATACTGCTTTCATTTATGGGTGTTGATGCTATCATTCTGTGGGGACGACCGCTAATTTTATGTAGCGCTTTGACAACTTCTTCTGTAGACTGGTAACGTTTTGTGTAATGGTAATGTACCATTTTTTCCATAATATCCGCTAGATGTGAGGAACATTGTGCGCGATTTCGCCAGAGGATACCACTAGGATTTGATGGGGAGAGGTCTTGTAATTTTGGTAGTTCACCACTAGGAATACCTGTCAGAGCTTGAATACCAATCATACCTACTGCATACAGATCGCTATTATATTGAGGAATGCCTTGAAATTGTTCGATCGGCATATAGGAGGGAGTACCTGTAGCAATGGTTCGTTGCATTTCTCCGTTTGCTTCTGCAATCCGATGACTAACTTCTTTAACTGAACCAAAGTCAATTAAAACTAATTTTCCATCTGGTTGACGTCTAATTAAATTTGATGGATTAACATCCCTATGAATTACTTCATGTCCATGTACAAATCTTAAAATTTCTAAGATTTCTAATAATAGTTGAATTACTTGTTTTTCTGGCCAAGGTTTACCAGGAATAATTTCTTTATTTAATGGTGTTCCGGGAATAAATTCTTCTACTAAATAAAATTGATTATTTTCTTCAAAATAAGCTAATAATAAAGGAATTTGATCGTGTCTTCCTAATTTTTCTAATATTTCTGCTTCTTGCTTGAACAAACGGTGAGCAGTTCTGACAATGGTAAAACTATTACCAGGCGCCCTTAGTTGTTTGACCACACATTGAGGATGCCCAGGGCGACGAGTATCGGCAGCCAAATAGGTTTGTCCAAAAGCACCAGAACTCAGGACTTGAACGACGCGGTAACGTCCATCTAGCAGTTGACCTATCATGTTCATGTTATTCATTTTATATCATTTTTCTTAACTATCAAGATAAATTAAGTCAGAATAGGGCACAGGGTAAAGAGAGAGTAGATTAGTTTATGAATTAAGTCTCTCAGGATTTTTGGTAGTTACTATTATTTTATATGATATTTTAAATAAAATAAATAATAACTAAAACTCTTCCTTAGAATAGTTAAATTTTAGCTGTAGGTAGAATTTAAAATGGTAAGTCTAATTTTTAAAACAGTTAATTATTGTAGTCTTTCTATCATATTGAGGGAGTTTTGATAATCTTTGATTTTACCTTCTTCTAAATATAGGTTAGCACTTTGGCGAAAGTCTGCTAGTGCTGCTGGTATATCTTGTAATTCATACAGAATAATTCCTCGATTATAATAGGCTTTGGCATTACTTGGATTCAGTTTAATTGCTTGGGAAAAATCTTGAATGGCTTGATTATAGTTTCCTATTTCTGAGAAAAGTATTCCTCGATGATTGTAACCAAGGACATCTTGAGGATTGATTTTTATTGCTGTGGTGAAGTCTTCTATTGCTGCTTGAAAATAGCCATTAGCAGACTGTGCTAAACCTCTTTTTATGTAAGCTTTGGCATTTTTATTGTCTATACCAATAGCAATACTACAGTCTTCTGTTGCTCTTTGATATTCTCCTAGATTGAAATAAGCAATACATCGATGATTGTATGCTAAATCATTTTCAGGATTTATTTTTATTGCTTGGTTACAATCAGAAATCGCAGCTTGATGATTTGCCAGATTTACATAAGCGCTACATTTATTTGTATAAGCATCTGAATCATCTGGTTTTAATTCTAATACCCGTGCGTAATCTACGATCGCATCTTGATATTCTGCCATTTCTAAGTGAAAGTTACCTCGATGATGATATGCTTGTATTTCATTGGGGTTTAGTTTTATGGCTTGAGTGTAGTCACTAATTGCACCTGCTCGATCTCCTATAGTTCCTCTTGCTGTTCCCCTATTAATATAGGTGTTACTATCTTTGGGATTAATTCTAATTGATTGACTGTAGTCTTGGATGGCATTTTTATAGTCTCCAATTTCGTAGTAAATTTGCCCTCGCTTGTTATAAGCTTTAGTATAGTTAGGATTGATTCTTAATGTTTGTGTTAAATCGGTAATTGCTTTTTCATTATTATCTAGTTCATAATAAACTAGAGCGCGTTGATAATAAGCATCGTTGTAGTTTCCTTTGATTTTAATTGCTGTTGTATAATCTTTGATTGCTTTTTCATAAGCTCTCTGAGAATAGTAAGAGTTGCCTCTTTGATAGTAAATGGACGCATTTTTGGGGTTTAGTTTCAGTGCTTCGGTGTAGTTGGCGATCGCTGCTGGTTGTTTTCCTTGTTTGGCTAATTCTTGAGCTTGCTTATAAAGTGCTTGTGCTTTGACTATAAATTGGTATTGCCAGAGAGCGATCGCTACTCCTACTATTGTTATAAATGTTGAACCAGCAATTAATATATTTTTTTTGTTGGGTTTGGGTTGAGGTAGTGCTGATTGAATTTCTCTAGCTTCAGGTTTTGTAGTTATTGTTTCTGGTTTTGAGAGAATTTCATTATCTACTGAGACTGATATCTTACTTAATTCTGTTAAGACTTCTGTTGCTGACTCATAATTTTGTTCACTTTGACTATTTACCATTTTGTCAATGATATTTGATAGCTCTAGAGAACATACTTGCAAATTTTGCCAAGGTATTTCTATTCCCGGAGTATTGTTAGTTTGTTTTTGCTGCAATAAATCTTGAGGTGATAATCCTGTTAGTGCTTGAATAGCAATTATCCCTAAAGCATAAATATCACTTTTTTGGTCTACTTTCTGCTGATTTTTATCTAATGGTATATAAAGTAAGCTATCAGAGTTATTTGGGTTGTTATTTTCTGATATTAATGCTTCTTGATTTAATTCTAAAATTCTCTGAATTTCTCTTTCTAACCCAAAATTAATTAAAAATAATTTTCCATCTAAGATTCGTCTAACTAAATTTCCTGGTTTAATTTTCCCATGAGTTTCCCCTTGACTATGAATCAAAACTAAAACTTCTAGCACCTCCTTTAATATATTAATTACTTCTGCTTCCAACAAAGGTTTATTTCTAACAAACTCTTCAGCTATAGAGAGACCTACTATATAATCTTCGACTAAATATATATTATTATTTTCTTCAAAATAAGCTAATAAATTCGGTAGTCCCTCATGTTGACTCAAACTATAAATCTTTTCTATTTTTTCTTCAAATAATGATAGTATGACTTCTTGATTTTCAGAGTTAAAATTGCCTAGTTGAATTTCTCTAACTACGCATTGGGGTGAACCTGGACGGTGGGTATCTGCTGCCAGATATCTCTGTCCTAAAATAGTTGAACTGATAGGTTGAATAAAACAATAGCGCTTATCTACGATTTGGCCAATCATCATTTACTCTCATCCGATTACAGATATGTCTTTATAGAACCCATTTGGTATCTCTAAAAAAGAGGGAGTAGTTAGGGACGTGGGGAGGTGGGGAGATGGGGAGATGAGGAGATGGGGCATATCTCCCCAAATCCAATCATCAAATCAATTATTACCCATTTTTTATCAATTACTTCTCGACTTGGACCTATTTTCTGGAGATACGGTTAGGGCTTATATATTCTTCATCTCCTAACTCCTAACTACCAGGAAAATATTACAACTAAAATAGGATTGCTATATATATTATATACAGTTGAAAATCTATTATGATTCTTTAATGTGCAATCCCAATTATTGGGAGAAGCTTTAAACCTAGATTCAATTAATTATCAATTATCCATCAGATCATATTGTGTCAATAAAATCACTAGACAAATTTCCAAACAACTGAATTTAATATAGATTATTCCCTAAGTTTTGTCGGCGCTCTCTACGCCACCAACGGATTAGTTTTAACCCCACAAAATAACTTAATATTCCTCCTATTATACCCATTACCAAACAACCTAAAAACAGAGACGTGACAAATTGAGTTCCATATTGCATTAACTCTGAAAATGAAAATATACTTTCTGGTACAAACTCTTGTTGACAGTTAAGTAACCATCGACCAACTTGAAAGTTAATTGCATATATTGGTAAATAAGTTAAGGGATTACTTACCCAAGTACCAGCAGCAGCAGCAATTTTATGACCTTGGAATAGGGTAGCTAGTGCTATACCAACTATGGTTTGCAGACCAAAGATAGGAAATAATCCAGCAAAGACTCCTAGTGCTAAACCTCTAGCAATATATTCGGGAGTTCCCCGCATTCGGATAAAGCGCCAGTATAAATATCTGCCGTATCTATGCCAATGTTTATTTCTTTGTGATGGAGATTTTTCTTTATTTAGCTTAGGTAGCAGTTGCTGAGGAATTTCTGAGATATTTTTGAACATACTCAAATAGAATAGTTTACTTTTTTTAAATATTATATATAGCTTTAAGCAAACAGCTACCCTCTTAACCAATGGATAATGGATAATTAATCGATCCGGCTTTATTGCCTCTCCTAAATAATAGATAATTGATAATGAATATTGCGTTGCACAAATATGTTGGCAACAGTCGAAAAGCTTTTCATGTCGGCGACAGCCGAAAACAAAAATAATTATTAATTATCCATTATCCATTGTTCATTAATGGACTGTTGCCTACTATTTGCAAAAAGTTTATATCTTTTTCACGCCTTTGTCTAATGAAAGAAAAAAATATCTACTGTACCAAAATTTGTACTGAGGGCTATTTGCATATTCTCTAGTGCTTTGACTAACCATTCAGATTTTTTTTGTGTAGAAAATTTGTAATGGTTAAACAAAATTGCAAATCGCTTCTCTAAGTTGGGTCTAACTAATTGACAAACTATAGCAATCCTATTTCATTCGTGAAAAGCTAGAAATGGTATACTCTAATCAAATATTTGTTTGAGCTGGTTACACATCGTCAAACCTATGATTTTCCAAAACTTTTCATGTATGGCAACTTTACATAAAACATTTAGGATAGCTATAATAGG
>JBCDJM010000174.1:0-15772 GCA_038747755.1 Cyanobacteria bacterium P01_H01_bin.35 | reverse complement strand
CTCTAACTCGGAAATATAACCAAAAATTTCAGCTAATTTTGCACTATCTTTACTAAAATAACAATTACTTAAATCTAATTGCTTAAGGTTTTTATCTTTGGCTTCTTGTATTCTTTCTTGTGTTTGCTGGAAATACTTTCTCATTCCTTCTATTCCTTGTTGAGCAATTTTTATTAGCCAAATTTGGATAAGATTACCATGTAAATCAAGCCTAGTTAAATTGGAAAGTTGGCTGATTGATTCTGGCAGACTGATTAATAGATTATTTCTTAAATCAAGCCTAGTTAAATTGGAAAGTTTACTGATTGATTCCGGTAGACTTGTTAATTGATTTTCACTTAAATCAAGCCTAGTTAAATTAGAAAGCTTACTGATTGATTCCGGTAGACTTGTTAATTGATTGCTACTTAAATCAAGGCTAGTTAAATTGGAAAGTTTACTGATTGATTCCGGTAGACTTGTTAATTGATTTTCACTTAAATCAAGCCTAGTTAAATTAGAAAGCTTACTGATTGATTCCGGTAAACTTGTTAATTTATTACCACTTAAGTTTAATACTTCTAACTGCTCTAATTCCCAAACATCACCAGGAACTTCAACTAATTCAACTAATTTTCTATCATCATAATCTATATACAATTTTGTATTATCTATTAACTGCTCTAATTCCCAAACAACATCATAAGAAACTTTAACTGAATTTTCATTATAAAAATAATCACCATAATAACCTAAATCTAACTCCTTAAGCTTTTTATCTTTAACTTCCTGTATTCTTTCTTGAAAATACTGTGCTATATAGTCATGCCAATTTGTCTCAGAAGAAGTCATAGCTCAATAAAATAATTTTTACCATCATTTTACTAAATGGTTTTGATACTTGCCCAAAAATTTATCTTTATTTATCAATATTTTCAGTAAGCGTAGGTTGGGTTTCATTCCTTAACCCAACTCTAAGATTATTAATCTGTTCGGTTTCGCTGTCGCTCTACCCAACCTACTTTACTAAATTATTTTTTGCTCTTAGTTAAAATCCAAAGCTCTCCAACATCGTGAACTAATTCCAGTCGAGAATTTTCTTGTGTTTCTAATCCTGAAATTAAACTCCATTCAGGACGAAATACAAATATATCGGTAAAACCTTCTGGAACTTTTGGAACTTCCGGTTCTTCAACGAATAAAACTTTTACATCTGGTCTCAACATATATCCTAGAGTAGCTAATCTTGCAGAATGATTACTAATAACAAGTGGCTGGTTTGTTTGATTAATTATTCTGGCGACTTGAGGATCATAATAACTACTATATTTATTCCACCAAGTCTCAGCTTGAGAACTAATTCCACAAGATATGATGCCTAAAGAAATAAGAGTCACAGTTACTATTTGCCAAAATTTATGTTCGATTTCCTTTGTCAAATTAGTCAGTTTTGTTCCTAATAAATAAGCCATAGATAATTGAATGCCTAAATAAGCTGGAATTGAATAACGAGGAATAGTAGAACGTTGTCCGCCAGATATTAAGTCGGGAATTATTAAACTTATGGGGGTGACAGCCATTAAGGTTAAGATAAAAATAGTTACCTTTCGAGGTGCGTTTTTTAAGAGGAAATAAATAGAGTAAATGATTAATAGTAAAATCAATCCCAAGATGTACGGCCAAATAGTATTTAGTTGTAATAAAGCATCATTATCAAAAACCAGTGTCTTAACATCAAACAATCTCTCAGATGAACCAATCTGAATATCAAAAAATGTAAAACCAAGATTGATAAACCATCTTTTGAACAAGTTGGATAAAGGCAAATCTTTGGAAACCCAATTGATGCCGTCAAAATGGGTGATGAGTAATATTAGCCAAGGTAAAAATCCTAAAAATCCGTAGAAAGATGCTAGTAAATAAGCTTTGAATTTTTGGGTTAGTTTGAATTTTTCAATTAGGATTACATATAATCCATGACTAAAGGCTACTAATACAGAAAACAGATTAGTATATAGAGCAAAGATGAGACTTGCTATATAAATTTGCCAGGTACGTTTCGTGTTAATTCGCATTGCTCGGAGTAAGGCAATACTTGATAATAAAACGGCGAATGAAAAAATACTATAAGCTCGTGCTTCTTGAGCATATAATACTAAAATTGGAGAAATTGCTGTGAGAGAAATTGCTATCCATCCGACTAATGATTTGACAAATAATTCTCGACATAGCCAATAAATACAGGGAAAAATTAGTAAACTCGTTATGGCTGAGAAATTTCTAATTACGGTTACAGAATTATCGAATAATTTTACCCACCATCTCAAAAGTACAAAATAAATTGGTAAGTGTTCGGGATTATCTCTTGCTAGGGAACTGATAAGATTAATTGTATTTTTCTCAGGATTAATCTCTTGGTATTGCTGTAATTTTTCTACAGTAATAGTTCCTACATTTAAGAGTAAGTCTTTAAATTCCCCCCTGGTGTAACTGGCAATTCTTAAGGATGTAATTGTTTCATCGTACCAGTAAACTTTACGGTCAATATTGATGAATCTGAAACATATCCCTAAGACTAGGATGATGGCAATAAATATTTTTAACCAAGTAAAATAAGGTTTCTGCTGGAACATTTTTAAATTGATTTTAAGAAGGAAGGCACGGCATGACAAGGATTTTTGGCACGGATGCACGGATAAATATAATAGAAAAATAGTTAAAAAACCCTATAAATAAATTGCGTAGCGTAACGTTTCATGTGATGATGTGCCGAATATGTACTTTAATGTCTTGGAGTAGATTATTTTTTTACTATTCATAGATACACTTGGTAGCTTTTAATCATTTTTTTTGCAAATATTGTTTTGAAGGCTATCAAATGGAGATTAATTTGTCAATGGTATAAAATTTATCAGGTCTGAGTGAGATACAAAATTATAATTTTTAGGAAATAAGGAAGAGAGAACTAGGAGCAAAAAAGAATAAAAATAACTTTAGCTAAATAACTTGAAAAAACTATATGCAGTTCGCTCAATGCTTCTGAAAAAAAAAGCTGTTGAAATTAGGCAATAGGCAAAACGTAGCTGATAGCTGACTGCTGATTGCTGAATACTTACTTATCAATTACTTGATAAATCTGATATAAATTATCCATATAAGTTTTTTCTACTCCTAGACAGTTAACAGAATCATCATTTTCAACAATGATATGAGTTACTCTGTATTTATCGATTAAATTCTGCAAAGCCTCACATTTAGCTATACCAGAATGATCGTAAAATTGTTGTGCCATTAATAATCTGTTATGCCATTCAATTACTTCTATATCTTTGTAGGGATGAGATTTGAGATTAATTAAAATCGGCGCACCTGTGGCAATTCTAAAATCAACAAATTTACCTGAAGCTATCGGAACTAAATAAGTCTCACCTGGTTGTTTATTTTCTTTGACATATTCCATAATAATTGGTGTATCTTCCCGATTAATAGTTAGTTTCTCTAATTGCTTTCCCACTCCTGAAAGAATGAACAGATATATTGCTACGACAGAGAAAATTTCTATCGGTTTTTTGTATTGCCTAATCCAAGGATGATACCTGTCAAAAACAACAGCCAAAATATAAGCCAATATCATACAAGTAGAAATAGGAACCAAAAAAGCAGAGACCCGCCACGGGGTAAGAAATGCCACAGTATTACTGCTAGAAAAAATTTGAACTATTGTCAGAATAGTTGCTGTGGCAAAGGGAAAAAATAAGATAAAAAATAGCTTGGTTTTGCGGAGAAGATAGAGAGCGATCGCTACTACTAAAATCTGAATTGGAGCGGCAGGTTCACTTAACCAAATATCGGGAAAGGAATGATGAGGAATTCTATTGACAAGTAAACTTTCAGATATTTGAAAAAGTTCAGGAGATGTGGGTTTAAAAGTAATAGTCATATAACTGACTACTGGTAAAACTATGATGAATGAAAATGTACCTATTAATAATGATTTTTGCAGATTATTTTCATTTTTATAGGTGACAATCATATAAGCTAAAGTTAGTAAAGCAGCGCTAGGAAGATATGTGGGATGAAAAGTTCCAGCTATCCCTAGAGCTAAGACTGCTAAAAAAGGTTTTTTTCTCAGAAAAGCATAGATAGAAAAGAGAATTAATACTCCAAATGTACAGGGTTGAAAATATCCACCGAGAATATATTGCTCTGCCAAACCATAGTGAAGATGTACATGAGTTTTCAAGTCAAAAATTCTGATTTGTAGACAGTGGATAGTCAGGATAAGGAGGAAATAAATTAGTAACTTCAGCAGGGAACTATTAATTTGAAAAATTACTGAGGCAATGCCAAGCATACTATAAACATAAATGCCAAAAATCAGGATGTAATAAAAGTAGAAAAAATTTTCATCGAGGTAAGCATAAGTGATTTTAACCAAAAAAGTAAAAGCAGGTAGAGGATCTAATGTATTAGCTAACCAATCTTTGTTTAAATAACCTAAACTAGCTTGGGATAATCCTTGTAAAAATTTAGTATGTTGATTTGAGGTATATAGAGGGTCTTGGGTATAGGAAATTCCAAAAATTAAGCCTAGGATAAAGATTTGAGCAATGAGAGTCAGACTTGTATTTTTCAATGTACTGATTTTAAATATTTCATTTTTATAATACTAGAAAATTCGCAATATATTAATGAGGAGGTCATTTCAGTTATCAGTTATCAGCCTTTTCAGTTATCAGCCTTTTCAGTTATCAGTAGGGACGTTGCATGCAATGTCCTTACAGTTATCAGTACCTCTGCAATAAGGAGGCTTGACATAAAGAATATTCTCTTTATTTATTCCCTTAAAAGGGGAGGCGCATACCCACAATTTTTCGGTAAAAGCAATTTACAAATTAAGCGATTATAACTTTGATAAATCAGACATTGCTGAAGCAGGGTATTATCTTTAAAATTGGTAGTAATAAAAAGTAGTTTAAGAGATAAAGATTGATAATTAATGCCCTAATTATACAATGGGATAAATAATTATTAATTAAAAAGCTGATGTCTGACTACTAATATCTGAATGCTTACCTATTTATCTATTGCTATTTCTAGTTTTTTGGGCAAAACCCCAGAACTGTTTGCTATATTCTTTTAAAGAAGTTTACTAAATATTTACCTACTATAACCATGTCACAAAAAATTGATATTCCTGAATCTCTAAGTACTACTTTTTCAGGTATTTTTTTCTTTGGAGTTGGATTATATGTTCTATTTACTTCTGAACTGACAACCCTAAAATGTAAACGCCTCCAGTTAAACCAAAGAGTAACCTGTGAAGTTACTTATTATGGCTTGCTTGGAAAACGCACTATTCCAATTCCTGCCGGAGTACTCCAAGGTGCTGAAACCCACCGCAAGGGTACAGGTAGACATAAGGGATATAAAGTAGTTCTTTTGACTGAGATTGATGAAATTCCTATACATGGTCTTTCTTCTACTTCATCTGAAATAGTAGCCAGTAAAAAAGCAGAGCAGATTAATAATTTTGTTAATAACCCAGAGCAGATGTCGCTCGAAATGCTACAGCATCCTAACTGGTTGCTGGTTTTTGTGGCAATTATATTTTTTATTATGCCTGTATTATTGTTGTTACTTGTATTGTTAATTTCTATGATAAATTTCCTATCTCGATCATCAAGATGAAAAATCAGATTGATAGGAGTTAGCTACAATCATAAAACCATCAACGTAAAGCTTTAATTTGGTAAAAGTAAATAGGGCTTGCTGAATAAATTTAAAAGCATTGAAAGATAAAGGTTTGAGCCTTTTTATGTCTGGAAAAAGTATCTGGTTTTCAGCTCTTGATGCTCAAAAAGGAGCGCATTTTTGGCGCATAGTTGGGTAAAAAAATTACTCCCCTACTCCCCTACTCCCCCGCTCCCCTACTCCTTAAAAGAAACTTTTTCACCAAACCCTAAATATAAAGAAAAGGAATAAGCAAGATTACCTCATAACTGACTACTGAATGCTGATAGGTTAAATAGGAAATCTAGGTTTATAACTTAATTTTTTTCTTTTTACTTTTTCATTCAAAATACAGTCAGCTTCCAAAACCCATAATTTTTTTGTCTCTAAAACCGAACATTTATCTATAGTGCCAACTATGGCAGGAATATTTCCATTTTGGAGATTCATTTCAATTTGATTTCCCATTTGATAATACCACTGTCTCAACCAAGGATTTTTTAGTGCATATTTTGACATAAATGCTTGGCGATCTAAGATTAAAAAATCTATTCCATAAGTATCAATAAAATTTTCCATCCACTGAATATCTGAATGATACTGAGCAAAAATAAATTCTGTAGCTCGCTGTTTTATTTGACTGTAATAACCAAGATGATAAGGAATGGCATATTCCCAGGCAAAAAATACGGAACGTTGAGAAAATGTAGGGATATAATCTGCCTCTTCTGACAGAGAAGCAATCAAAATATCTTTTGGTTGTTGAGCAAAAAATTCATAAATTTCTGGTGATTTACCTTTTTGATAATCGGGGTAAGGAAAATTTTTCCATAAGCTCATATCGCCTATTAATAAAATTCCCAAAAATCCAATAATAATCAATCCTATAATTCTTCTATTTTTGCTGGATGGTTGTTGACTTACCCACTGAAAAATTCCCTCTAAAGTTATACATAAAACAATGGCAGTTGCTATTGTTAATACTATCCGAAAACTATGATTGGTGTAACGACTTGGTAAATGTAATTGAAATAATAAAAGATGAGCTGTCACGAATAAAGCGACACCAGCTAACAAAATTTGGGGTAACAATTTAATTTTAGGAGTTATTTGCTTAAGCAAAGGTAATTGTCTGAGGAAATTTATTCCATTATCAAGGTTATAGATTTTCTCTTCTTCTTTCTTCTTTCTTCCTTCTTGCTTCTGAAAAAGTATTGGAAGGTTATAGGTTTTCCCTTCTTCTTGCTTCTTGATTTTTGCTTCTTGCTTCTGAAAAAGTATTGGAAATTTATCAGTTTCTCCTTCTTCTTTCTTGCTTCTTGCTTCTTGCTTCTGAAAAAGGTTATAGGTTTTCTCTTCTTCCTTTTTTTTTCTTCCTTCTTGCTTCTGAAAAACTATTGGCAAGAATAATCCAACTATTAATATATGAGGCAAAAATAATCGTTTAGGTAGAATTCCACTACGACCACCAAAAATGAAAAAATCCCAGGAATTTTGTAAGAAAAAAACACTTCTACCTGCTTCGCCAAATTCTGGCAAAATTTTTGCTTGAGATGCTGTAATTACAGGTGCGTAATTACTAGAATTTAAAGCATAAAATAAAATTACCAGTAAACTTACTCCTAAACCTAATCCACTAAATATGTAATCCTCTCGATTTTTACTAAGACAAAACCTCCCTTTTTCCCAGTCTAAAAATCTGAAAATTAAAATCAAAGCAGTCAGGATAACGTATTGAGGATAAAATAATCCGAGAAGAGCGATCGCTACCAAAAAAGGAAGTAATGATTTTCGCAATAAATAGTATAAAACTGCCAGAAATAAAGGATATAAAAAAGCTCTTGGCGTACCAGAAGCTATGTCATCTTGAAACCAGAGATTTTGACTTAATAATACTGAGGCAATAAAACCTGCAAAAGGTATTGGCAATATCTCAAAACAAATTCCAAAACAATAGGCAGCCGTTACCAAACTTAACCCCAAAGGTAATAATTTATTCAGGAACATTGGGTCAATTCCTACTTGGGAAAATAGCCAATAAAAAGTTTTATAACCCCAGGGTGCGACAGACTGAAAATAATCGGCAATTAAATCGTTGGGAAATAATTCTGGGTCTAAAAAACGACGCATCCAAAAAACGTGCTGTCTTGCATCATCTTGTACTATATATTCTCCACTAAAAGCTTCTTTAAGTGCTAGTAAACTATAGATTGTTGTGAAAGTTAAACTGAGAATTAGCCAGAATATTTTTTGATTGAGTTTTGGAGTATTTGATGGGATTAAAATTTGTTTGAGATTTTCGATATACATTATTTTGTAGTAACAGTTTAGATTCTTGAGTTATAGCTTACTTCAACCATATTTTGACTATCTATATTATGGTCATATTTGACAAGCATAAACAAATCATTTTAGAGAAATTTGTATTTATGGAAAAGTTTAAAATAAATACTCAAGCAATTGAAAAAATTTGGTGGATAACTAATTATATCTGTATAAGTATCCTTTATCTAAATGTGCTGCTCAAGCAACCTCTAAAATCAGAACATAGCTTATGAAACAATCAAAAATGCAGCCAGAACTCAAAGCTTACCAAGAATTGATATACTGATAGAAAAATATGGAGAATTTTTAAAGTGGAACTACTAGACAAAACCTGATATAGTTCTGTTGGAAACAAAATTAACAAGTTACCAGAAAATAAACTCTAATGCTTCTCCTTTAAAGGGGATAAAAAATAAGGCGTTGCTGAATCAAGGTATGAAAATCAAAATCGAAAAATCTCAAATATTTGTTATTCATATAGTTTAGTAACTACCAAAAAATACAAATCATACTCAAAATTAGCAACGCCAAAAAATAAAATTTAGTGTTTCAAACCTCCTTATTGCAGAGGTACTGTTAACTGATAACTGATAACTGAAATAGCCCCCATTAAAATGACTACAATACTATTTTGGGATATTGACGGAACATTATTAACCACCGGTAGAGCAGGTATCTTTGCCCTAGAAGATGCTGCTAGAGACATAACTGGTAAAAAAATAGATTTATCACAACTCAATACAGCAGGAGCAACAGATTGCTTACTAGCAGCTCAAATCTTAGAATTAGGAGGTATCACTCCTGATGATGAAAAAATAGAGCAACTATTACAAATTTATGGTGAATATCTACCCCAAAATCTCACTAGAAAACAAGGGAAAATATTAGAGGGAGTAAAAGAAATTCTTTCTCACTTACACCCCCACCGTAATGATGTAATTTCTCTATTACTAACAGGAAATACCTCCGTCGGAGCAAAAGCAAAACTTACTCACTATGGTTTAGATAGTTACTTTAATTTTACCCAGGGCGGATTTTCAGATCGACTAGCAGATAGAAAAGCGATCGCCCGTCAAGCGTTAACCAGTGCCCAAGAATTAATCGGAGAAATTAACTTGGAAAAAGTTTATGTGATTGGAGATACGCCCCATGATATAAATTGTTGTGATGCTATTGGCGCTAGATCTATTGCCGTTGCTACTGGTTCCTATGAATTGGAAGAGTTACAACAATATAATCCTTGGTGGGCGATATCCTCTTTACCAACACCAGATGTTTTTACCGACAAAATAGGTTTAGGGAACAGTTAAAAGCTAGTGAAAAAACAAAACTTTTTCTGAAGCTTTTCTGACAAATTAAAGACCTAAAATTTCTCAAAACTTTATCTGTCAATTCCTTGATATTTAATCAGCAAACCCTACTTATTGAAATGGCGATAATCGGAAAAATGGATTGACCTGAAAAAGCTTTGAAAAGTAGAATTTATGACATTAGATATCTCCAGAAAAGAGGTTGGATTTTTCCCATCATCAAATCTTGCCATCAATCCTTCTTTAGTCCAGAACCACAAACATCTTCATTTTATGCAGCTTCCCAACAAATCGCGCGTCAAAGGATTTTCGGTTGCATCCTCACAATTTTTGTGATATTATAAAGATGGGATCGTTCAATTCGCCCATATACATGACTTTTTATTCAACTAAAAATAGTATCGTTTCTGAGTGATAAGTACCTGGACAGAATTAATTGTGCTTTTTTGATTGCTCTGTCATAGAGCTATTAAAGGAGCGACAAAATTTAAAATATACAAATAATTTTGTCTACCTACTTAGAATTCCGTTCAGGTTTACTTCGTATATAAACGTGAATGCTCAGGTTGTAGAAATGATTTGTGAAAAAAACAAAATATTACCAAAAAATAAAGGTATAAAGCCTCCTATTTCAAGAGAAAATAAAGAAATAATATTTCCTTATTTTCAATCTGATGGTTTTAATATATTAATGAAAACCTATTTAGACCAGACCTCAACTCATATCATACAAATATACATAAGACCCAGGCTTTTCAAAAGTATCTATTCTTAAACCAATTTCATTCAGATAATAATTTAAAAATCTTCTTTCTGCTGGAATATGAGTATGGGAAAATAATAACCATACTCTTTTATTTCCCCGGAGTTTATCTAAATCTTTTTCATATCTTGTCATCTCAGTAATTGATAATTCTTGACCATCATATTTATCTAAATCATCCACACCAATAATATAGTCACCTTCTTGATAACCATATTTTTCTGCATAATACTGAAACTGATATATTCCTCGTTGATAAATATACAAAATATCTCCTGGTTGTTGATGTTTTTTGATATAACTCAACACAGGTTTAATATCTGAATAATTTAGGGGTTCTTCTATCAAGTCAATAGCTTTTGTTAAGGGTTGGATGAGTAATAAGATAATCAAGAAAATACTAATAAATTTAATTGGTCGAGATTTCGATTTTGTCAAAAGATAACTTACACTTTCTGTTAAGATTTCCTTGGGTAATAAGATAGTCAAGAAAATACTAATAAATTTAATTGGTCGAGATTTCGATTTTGTCAAAAGATAACTTCCACCTTCTGCGATGAGAAAAATTACATAAGGTATTAGAAATAAAACCAAACGACTCCGAAATGGGTATTGATGTAAAAAGGAGGCTAAAAAAGTCATAAATAATGGAGAAAGTAAGAGCAACAAATTTTTTTTTCTGCTCAACCAACAAGAAATACAGCCTAGCAAAAACAACACAATTGCTAACCCATCAACCCATTTACTAAAGCCTAAAGGTTTATAGAAAAACTTACCGAAAGCATCTAGCATCCAAATAATATCAAATGGGGAACTAGGAAAACCACTCCCCCAAGAAGTTGTTAAAGTTTCATTGCCAGTTAAATTTCTCAAAGAGACAAAATAAAATATGCCAAAACTGACAATCCAAGCTGAATAAATAAGTAATAAATGTTTGACTTTATTCAGGTATTTCTGCCAAAAATTAATTAATAAAGCACTTCCTCCAAGACTTGCCAAAATAAAGATAGAAGGATGAGAAAACCAAATAGCGATCGCTCCCACCAGAGAATATTTAATTATCTGACTCCGGTTCAATTTTTCCTGCAGCAAAGGTAGTAATAATAGATATAAAAAGAGAGCGATCGCTACATCGCTAGAATATTGTTTAAGTTCTGCTGAGTAGTAAACTAAATATGGCAAACTAGCAAACAAAGTTAAACTAATAATAATAGAAGATTTAGGAATCAATTTTTTACCTAATTCATAAAATAAAAACAATGACCCAACACCACAGACAAAAGGAAATAACCGCAGAGCATATTCATTATTACCTAATATCTGAACTGCTAATTTTTCTACTATTAAAAAACCTATCGGCGCACCTTGGTCATAATCCAAAGGTTGGAGTAATTCTAAATAAGAACGATTGACAATATTGAGAGCTAAAACTGCTTCATCTGCCCAGAGGGAACGATTAGCTAAATATTGAATCAACCTCATAGCTATTCCAAAAGCAATAATTAAATAAGGTAGTATTGGTCTGTCAAATAAAAACCTAAAATCTGGTAAATTAAACTTTTTATTTTTAATAATTTCCATTCTAAAATACAGCTAAAAAAACTAAAATTATCCTATATATAACAGATTATATCTTAGTTAGTGAGTTACACCCATCAGGCAAGATTTCCGCACTACAAATTACTGATTTAAACAGGAGCTTTTTTCTATGTTCTTGCTTCTTCAAAAGTAAAGCTACCCTGGTTTTATTATTCGTAAGCATTCAGCTATTAGCGGTCAGCCATCAGCCATCAGCAAAGATATCCTGTGCTTAAGGACATAATTTCAATGAATATAGACTCTAATGTCAAGTGAACTGGCTTTTGTAGTAAGATTTTTATGGCTCAATTCATAAAGCTTTTATCAGGCACTAAAAGTAATAGCTGATAGCTGATAGCTGACGGCTGAATGCTTACTATTATTCCTTCATATTGCTAATCAGTTGTTCAAAATAAATATCAGGTAATTTCATCAAGAAATCCCGATATTTATTATCAGGTAACTGTTGCAGAGAAGATGTTGCTAGAGCATTGTATTGTGAAATGATATCTAAACAATGTTGAATTGCCCCTGTTTCTTGAAAAATTTCCTTTAATTTAAGCTGCATATCCAACGAAGGATGACTTCCAAGTATATTTATAATTTCTTTTCGTGCTGAAGAATCAAATGGCAATATTTGTAGAGAATAATTTACAACAAGATTGATTTGATTGTTTTTAATATCTGAAAAGTTATCTTTACCAGTTTGTTCATTATTTACCATTAGATCAACTATATGGTCAGAAAGTTGATAAGCAATACCAAAATTCGCTGCAAAATTACTTAACTCATCTATTTGATGATTTGTTCCACCTCCAATAATTCCCCCTGAAGTAATTGCTCCAATTAACAGAGAGCTTGTAAGTAAGCTAGAAGCTTCTATGATTTTGTGTTCATCGATAAGCGTCCCTTTCGGTAAGCTAGAGAGTTTGTGTTCAGCATAGGAACCTTTGACTGTATTACTTGCTGATTCATAAAATATCTTGCTAAGTTTATTAAGTTCGGAATATTCAATCTGTTGTTTTGTTAGTAAAAAAAGCGGTTCAAGCTGTAAAATACAAGCTGATAAAATTGCTGGAATCTCTCCATATTCGATTCTTGGTGTTGGTAAATTTGCACGTTCTTTCCCACTATCAAAAATGATACTATCATCTATTAAAACATAGCTAGCAGTAATGATTTCATACAAAACAGCTATCCAATCAGCGTTTTCTGGAATTCCTCCTACAACACCAGCGCCACAATACACTAATAAAGACCGAAGTCTTCGACGACTATAAAATAAAGCTCGATTCAAAGGTTCTAATAGTGCCGAAAAATCTTTCTGATTATCTGTATAGTAATTAGACAATAAATCATTAATTCGATTATGACAATCTTCAACAAATGGAAAATCTTTTGTTATTAGCATGGATGTGCCCTCTTTATACTACTTGGAATCAGCCAATCTACAAAAATCACCGTACCACACTGAGATGGAATAGGCCGTAAATATTTACTTATCCTTCCTTCTTTCTTCTTTCTTCCAATTAAATTTTTTCTTCCTTCTTTCTTGTTTCTTCTTCCTCCTTCCTTCCAATTAAATACTTGCCAAAAAATGGTAAACCAGCAATTGCTGGTAATAAATAACGGGATGTACAAAGTAATCCTAAAGCAGCTCCAACTTCTTGAGGAAAATAAGGTTGATAAAACATAATAAAAGCAGCATCACGAGTACCAACTCCAGCAAAAGTTAAAGGTAATAATCCTGCTAAAATTGCTAGAGAAGATAATGCTAAACTTTCAATAAATGGTGCTGAAGCATTTAACGCTAAAGTAAAAAACCAAATTTGTGACAAATGCCCAAACCATATAAATATAGAAGTAACAGCAAATTTTGTTAATTGTAGTTTGTCGTGCCAAAAATATCTGTGCATTTCTATCCACGAATTTTCTAAACTATCAATTTTTACACTCATTTTTTGGGGAGCGATTTTTCGGGAAATTTCAAAAAATATTCTGGCAAATTTCCGAGAGGATAATAACAATAAGCAGATGATTAAACCTGATGCAACTCCAGCAGTCATTATCCAAAATAATAAGTCTTTTTCTGGATAAACAATTAAACCAAAAACGCACCAAACTAACAAAGAAACCAAGTCACAAGCTTTTTCAAAAATGACGAGAGATAAAGATAAAGTTCCTTCTAAATGCCCCCTTTGTTTCATAAAATAAGCTTTGGCAATATCTCCCATTTTTGAAGGCAATATCATGTTTAATACACTGGCAGATAATATTAATTCGTTTGCTTCTCTAAAATTCAAATAAGATGATGATTTTCTACCCTTTTTTGGCATTAACTGTTGTAATCGCCAAGCAGTTAACATTGTCAATGGAATGATCATGTTTATGCTAATTATCATCCATACAGGGTTAGAATTTTGAAATACTTTTATTAGTCCATCAAAATCAATTTTCCAGTAGATGGCTATTAAAATAAGTAAGCTGATAATTAGAGAAATTAGTCGTTTCATTATGGATTTGTCAATTAGTCTTGATTATGGGCAGTAGTGATTCTGAAATCTTTCACTGAGTTAAATTATTTTACTACGTTAAAACTTTACTACATTAAAAAAGAGAAGAAAATAACTGCGTAGGGGGAACCCCTTACAAAAGTTATATCAAATCTGGGTCTAAAACACCCGTTTTAAGCAAACCAAGAAAACCCTGTAGAGACCTTGCATGCAAGGTCTCTACAGGGTGGGATATAATACCAATTTTAAAAAAAAATACTATGGTTGGATGAAATTTCAATTATTAAGTAATTAGTACAGGAAAAATAACTTTTTTGAGAATTATTAACTATTTAGTATTAATTATTATTATGTTTACCTCTCCCCTACTCCCCTATTCAAGAAAGTGTAGCAAACATTTATCACGCTTGGTATTATATAGCAATCCTAAATGATTTGTGAAAATTTTTATAATACTTAAAATTGATGAAAAAGCTTGAAAATTCTGACTCCTGACTCCTGATTCCTGTACAGGCGATTAGCAAATCGCCCCTACCACCAAAATATTACAACTTAAATAGCATTACTATATACCAATCTTTGAAATTTATAACCGAATAAAGATAGCTTTAAAGTTACCTCAATTCTGACGATCGCGACTCAAACAAGGAAGATATTTGTCAATCATTTCATTATTGATAATCTGCATTTTCTCAGACAAGTTTATTTGCTGCGGTTGTTTAGACTTATTGCGCTCTAAATCATATGCAATAATAGCATCAATTAAATAGCTGAGTTCTCCGTAATTTGTCATTTTGAAATTTTCCTTGAGTTCGTCATATTATTAGTATCCATTATTTTTCAACTTCAAGTGGTGATAGCTATCCTCAGAATGTGTGAAATTTATCTTAGTGAATTAATGAAGCACATCAGTATTGATAATGAGCTTAGTAAGCTTTTCGGGTGACGATTTTAAAGTTTCTGTGTGATTTAACTCACTAGCTAATGTCAGTTATATGATATTCGGTAAAACGGTACGCATTACAGCAGTTTTCATTTGAGTAGACCACAGTAGGGACTAACCATGGTTAGTCCCTACAAGGTTTTGGTTGTGACGATTTTGACCGTCTGCTGTTCCCTGTTCCCTATTCCCTATTCCCGATTCAAGTAGCGCTATAAAACACTTATAATCATGCTCATAGTTTTGCCCTCGTCGAGAGATATATAGTAGGGGCGATTGGTGAATCGCCCCTACAGATTGAGATAAATTTTTCTTGCTATTAAAGAATTTCAGCCGAAAAAGTGTTTCATTCCTCAAAAGTGCTGTAATATTATGTCCGGATAATTAGTGATAAAAAAACGTTCTCCTTTTGATACTTTCTTTCTCCTCTCTTCCCTCCTGACTCCTGACTCCTCCCTTCTTATTTATAACTATTCAACCGGACATGATATATAGCAGTTTTCAAATGGATAGACCACAGTCGATCTGCACCAGGGGGTATGATTGAAGATTTGTATTCAGTGGCAACTTGAGGATCTAGAGCTTTGAAACTAGCCTTTTACTCCTGACTCCTGACTCCTGACTCCTGACT
>JBCDJM010000173.1:0-15798 GCA_038747755.1 Cyanobacteria bacterium P01_H01_bin.35 | reverse complement strand
TTCTTAGGGAAAAAAATTAAGTACATAATCATAATATAGATATAGCTCCCAATCACACCTAATCCGTATATCCGTGGCAAAATCTGTGTCTGCATTTGATTGATAAGTCTCTAATTTTTATGGAATTGAATTTGAATGTTTAACTGATTTTTCAAGGTTAACGCTCATTGAAGAACCTTTACTCATAGCGGAAAAGGTTCTTTTCTTAGGGAAAAAAATTAAGTACATAATCATAATATAGATATAGCTCCCAATCACACCTAATCCGTATATCCGTGGCAAAATCTGTGTCTGCATTTGATTGATAAGTCTCTAATTTTTCCGGAATTAAATTTGACCGTTGAACAGATTTTTTAAGGTTAATGGTAAGAATATATTGCACAGCAACAAGCAGAAATTTGTAGTTTACAAACAAAAAATCGACGTATTTTAAATAAAAGTAACTTTTAGGAGGGGAGGGATTATATTGATTTTACTGACTAATAGCATAAAATGCAGCCCAATCAAAAGGGTCTTTAAAAGGTTGGTCGTTATCTGATAATCGGTGAAATCGACGTTTAAGAGATATTCTAAGAGTTGCATTAATGGGAAGTTTATTATTTATAATCCATTCCAGTAATTCTTTTTTAGTAATGTCTCGTAACCAAATTTGAGCTTTATTAAGAGCAGCCGATACAGTCAAACTTTGGTGAAGGTTTTGATAAAATTTAATCATTAGGAAAGTAGTAGATAAATCACTAACTGTCCACAAATTACTAACAACATTAGAACTTCCTGCGTAAATGAAACTGCTAGGAAAACTAATATATTCATCACTAAGATCGGTAAAATCTGTTAATCCCGTTTCACAAGCTGATAAAGTAACTAAACGACATTGACTTAAGTTAAGCCCAAAGACTTCAGCTAAGGTCAAATTTTCGGTTTTAGTTTCAGCATTAGATACCTCCGATAATTCACCTGAAACTCCTTTACAACTATTATTTAATCCTAATTTATAGAGATAGCTATGAGCTAATAATAGAGATGATTCTAAAGGAGAATTTATATTAAAATAACCATGACATGAAAAATGAAGACAGTTAACTGATGAAAAATTATTATAAGTCTTGAAGGCAGTTTTGGTTGCTTTTTCTTTCGCTAAAATTTCAGCCGAATCAAAATACGAACTAATTTTTTCTACTTCTAAGTCAGTGTAACTTAAGTTATTCGTAGGATTTTGAATAGCAAATAACTTGTTAAAGTTAGGGCGTTGCTGATTTTTAATAAGTTGCAATAATTTACAACTTGGGGAATAAGTTACTTCATAATGATCTAATAAATAACTACCATCATTTAAGATAAAAGCGTGAATTGGTAATAAGTGTAAAAAGCGATGGGGAATTAAGATAATTTTCTGGCATTGTTGAGGAATATGGGAAATAATTTCATCCAAACGCAGGATTTGAGCAAAATTTCTTAGATAAAATGGTAACTCATCGATCCATTGTTGTTTACGGAAATGGTATAGATTCAGATATTTATTTATTGGAGCAACAAATTCATCGAAAGCGTCTTTATCTTGAAATAGAAAATTTTTGTTAACTGATATTTGAGAGGAGGTTGTTGTTTGGTAGGAAAGTATCTTAATCCTACTATTGATTACTTCTTGTTCTACATCTTCTTTGAGACAGCTTTCCCTTTCAATTTTTAGACTGTTTATATCAACAAAACAAAATTGCAAAATTTGTGGTTGATTATAATGATGAGTCGTAATAAATGTAATAATTTGATTATCTGTAATGTACCATTCAAGAATTGCTGTTTGTTCATCAATTAAATTTGGCATCTCCTGAAAAGTAATAGGTTCAACTTTTTGTGTAAGTTTAAAAGCAGGATCAATAGGTGTAATTTCTCGTGAAATTAATTCATCTAACTCTTGTTGAAGTTGATTAAGTTTACTGCAGTCAGTTAGTTGAGGTTGTAACCTCTCACTTTCAGTCCTCAACTCACGATTATTTTGTTTGATCGCTAGTTGCTTTTCTTCAAAAACAATCTCTCTCCTGAGTCGATCTAATTTTTGGATAACCGTGGGTGAAATATCACCTTTAGGATATAAGTCGCGGTTAGTAATAAGTTCAACTAAAGTTCTATTTTTACTAAGTTCTACATACTCTATGGCTTGATCTATTTGTTCCAAATTAATGTAGGATTCAACGGTACTATAATAAATAGTAATAACTTGGGAGATAATTTCTTGGCGACGTATTTCTGTTACTGCCCAACTACAAGAAATTTCTACTGCTTTAATAGCAATTTTGTAAGCTTCAATAGCAAATTCCCACTTTGCTTCTTGAAAGTATAAATCACCTAAATTATGACTAACCGTTAAACATTCAATAGGCAAATTTTCAGGAGTAAAAATTTGCAAGGAATTTTGAAAATCTGTAATTGCCATTTCTAGATTTTCAGCTCTATTTCCTTTTATTCTATTTCCATAGACAATGGCTAAATTATTTTGAGTTTCTGCCCATTGCAAAGGTAAATCTTGTTGCGTATAAACTTCTAAAGATTTTTCTAAACAAGCGATCGCCTGCTCTAAATTTTCCGCTTTATCTCCTTTTATTCTTTCTTGGTAAGCATTACCTAGATGATTTTTAGTTTCTGCCCATTGTAAAGGTAAATCTGTTTGTGTATAAACTTCTAAAACTCTTTTAAAATAAGCGATCGCCTGCTCTAAATTTTCCGCTTTATCTCCTCTTATTCTTTGCCGATAAGCATTGCCTAGATTGTTTTGAATTTCTGCCCATTTAAAAGGGAAATCTTGTTTCGTATAAACTTCTAAAGATTTTTCTAAACAAGCGATCGCCATTTCCATATTTTCATCTTTATCTCCCTTTATTCTTTGCCGATAAGCATTACCTAGATTGTTTTGGGTAGTTGCCCAATCTTCAGGAAAACTTTCTTTAGTATAAATTTTTAGAGATTGATAAAAACAATCAATAGCTTGCTCTAAATTTTCAGCTTTATCTCCTTTTATTCTTTCTATATAAGCATTACCTAAATTATTTTGAGTTTTTGCCCAATCTACAGGAAAATCTTTACAAGTTCGTACTTCTAAAGCTAGGGAATAAGCACTAATAGCAATTTCTAAATTTTCTCCTCTTTCTCCTTTTATTCTTTGAGTGTAAGCAATCGCTAGATTATTTTGCGTAGTTGCCCAATCTTCAGGAAAATGTTCACGACTTCTAACTTGTAATGCAGATTGATAACAAGCGATCGCCTGTTCTAAATTTTCAGCTTTACTGCCAAAAATACGATTACTATAAACATAACCAAGATTATTAAGAGTAGTTGCCCATTGTTTCGGAAAATTCTCGCGGGGATGAAAATTTAAAATACTTTCTAATCCAGTAATTGCTATTTCTAAAATATTTGACAATCTTCCCAAAGGGAAACGAGAAATATCTATACACAGACTTTCTACTATTCCCGTAATTGCTTCTTTTTCTTCTAGACTAACTTCAGAACAAGTATCAATTATCCACTGTTGTAAAAGCTCGGCAAAAAAGTTATCTAATTTATCAACATTAGATTTAATAACAGAGTAGAGAAATTTTAAATCTCCATTATTTTCATATTCTAATAAGAGAAGCTTTTCCAACAACAAAACATACTCTTGAGTATCTATATCTTTCTTTTGATAAAATAATGAAAAATCTTCAGATACTTTCCTTTGTTTTTCTTGCTCAAGATAACGCTCAAACGGAACATAATGTTGTAGTAAATCAATTTCTTTATCTACAGGAAACTTAAATACTCCAGAACGCCAATCAAAAAAATCTGGGGCACGACGCACTAAATATTTTAAAGTGTATTTCCTGACTATAAAAACTAAACAGCAATTAAAATCATCTCTAAATCTTTCCCTTTGCCAATTTAGATGACCTAATAAGTATGATACCGAACCTTTTTCGTGAGAAATTTTCGGTTTTTCTAGAGTCCGTTTAATATAATGTTCTAAAGCTAAAGACTTTTCAATACCACTAATAAATAAGACATTAATTGGATTATCTTTAACCTTCTCTGCAATCAAGTCATATAAATTATCAATAGAATGTTCTAATTTTAAAACCTCAATTTTTTTGTCTGGAATATCTTGCTTAACTTTGCCAATAATCAAACTTTCCTGTACAGGAGAACACTTGACAAATAAAATACCAAAACCTTCGCGCCAAGATAAATCGCGTTTCAGAGTCAGATAAATTTCTTGTTCATCTGGTCTAAATTTTTCTATGGGATTGATTAAGTTATTACTCATTAGAAATTAATCTATTTAGTGCTGATTGAAACTCAGATGTTCCTTCAATTAAAGGATGAATATCATACCAACGTATGGGATTATCTTCTGCATCAACATCTCGATATTCCAATACACAACGACGGAATAATAAACTGCGATATTCCTCATCATTAGGAATATTTTTTGAGTGATAAACTATAGCTAACTTATCCCATTCTTCAGAATTAACTGCATTTCGATAAGTGCCATCTCTAGCATCGCTAATAGCACGATTCACTGCTTTTATATTTATCGGAAAATAATCAACTTGACGCATAGCAGATTGCATTAATAACATCAAATCTCGGACATGACCTCCAGTCATCTGACAAAGCTTTATCCTAGTTTCTGAATTATCAAAAATTTGAGTATCAATATCAATCCCAGGGTCAACTAAATGAACCCTTTTTTCAATAATTTCCTTTACTTTATCTAATCCTTTCCCATAAGATTCATTTTGACGATCTTTAACCATAATCATTGGTAAAACTTGGGGACTTGCATAAATATTTCTTAGTTCAGTTGCTTGACTTGAATAGGCTAAAGAAATAGGAATCGTATAAACAACATGACAATTTAAAGCAGTTAACTGATTACTATAATCAAGAAAAATTTCATCGTGACTTGTTCTTTGATTGCCTTTTTCAATAGGTATTATCCTATCTAAATTATCAGGAATCACAACTATTTTTGATTCTACTTCTGGCAATTTGTTTTGAGCCTCCTCAATAAATTCATTTAAAGCTGCAATTAAAGAAACACTATGATTATCAACCTGTCTTCTAATTGTTTCGCGGGTACTTGGAATACGTCTTAAACTTGTAGTTAACTTACTAAAAACATTAATTTTAGATTCAATACTTAGTTTTTCAAACTCCACATCTGATAAAGCTAAATCCTTTAATTCATGCCATCGAGACTGTAACCAATCTAATAAAAGATTAGGAGAAGCATAAGCTTGAAGCTTCTCCAAAATATTGCGAGTACAAGCCAAAATAATGTCAGTATATTGAACGTCTAATTCATCAATATCTCCTTCCGTTGCTGGAAAATAAACAACAAAAAAACCATTGTTTTGTAAATAATCTTCTAGGCGTAATAATTCTGTTGATTTACCTACACCTCGATGCCCAGTATAAAGTTGACAGGTAGGCTTATCTGAGTAAATAATAGTCTTACCAATTTCCTTAAAAATATTATCATCTCCCCTCACTTCACTACAGTTTACATAAGCTGGATCGTTAGGAGGTAAAGGGTCAAATGGATTAAATTTATTATATATTTTTTTCATTAAACTCATAAGCTGGTATCTATAACAAGATTTATTGGTTTATAGCAACTCTCTAAAATTTATATTTTAGCATAATAACTCCAGATAGAAAAATAGAAATAGCAATTGTGTACTTTCAAAAGAAGAATTAAATATTTTTGGTATATCCTTAAAACGCAAGTTTCTAACTAAAATAATGAGGCACAAATCTACTCAAATCTTGAGTCACAATTTCCTGGTCTTCCCTAACACAAATACCAGCCGCTTCTCCACCAATAACCCAAGCACCAACTATAGGATAATAACCATCAAAATTTGGCAATTGATAATAAGATTGATAAATTAAAGGTTCGTCTTCATATATTCCTTCCGTTTGATATTCTCTATCTCCAAAAAAAACAGTAATATTTCCACCTTCTCTAGAAAAAACTGGTTTACTCAGATAGGGATGAGATAATTTTCCAGAGTCAAAATAGGCAGGCAATAAATTAGGATGGTCTGGAAAAAATTCCCAAAGAATAGGCAGAATAGCTTTATTACTCCAAATTAATTTCCAAGCAGGTTCGATGATTTTCATGGGTTCTAATAATAGATATTTCCCGAATTTTTCTCGCATCATCCATTCCCAAGGATACAACTTGAATAAGTGACGAATAATTTGATTATCTAAATCGCAAAAAACTTCTAAATCTTCATTCCAACCAATCTCGTCAATATAAATATGTTGAGTATTTAATCCTGCTTGAATTGCTAAATCTCGCAAATATTCAACCGTTTCCAAATCTTCCAAAGTTTCTTTTTCACAACTAAAATATAAAGTCTCTCCTGCTAAACCATTCATTTCCTCAAAACCTGCCAATAACTTTTCATGCACAGAATTAAATTGATCCGCTTCGGGAAACATTTCCTCCAACCAAGTCCACTGCACTACAGCAGTTTCCAAAAGCGCAGTCGGTGTATCAGCGTTGTATTCCAATAACTTCGGTGGGTTGACACCATCATAAGCAAAGTCAAAACGACCATAAAGACTAGGATCATCCCGTTCCCAAGACTGGCGACATAATTCGGCAAACTCTGACGGAATGCACAGTTGAGAAAAACGGTCTTCTTGGATAATTCGCTCCGCTGCTTCAATATACAATTCTTGTAAAGTGTTGGTTGCTGCTTCCAGTTCATTTATTTCTGAAGCGCTGAAATGATAGCAAGCTTTCTCATTCCAATATGGTTCGCCGTACATTTCATAAAAATGAAAGCCAACCGCTTCACATTTCTGCTGCCAGTTGGCACGAGGTTCAATATTTATCCGTTTCATTTGCTGCTTTATTTTTGAATTTTAATTTAGGATTTTATAGGACTAGACAAATAGGGCACAGACATTGATAAATATTCAAACTCAGTTAAGAATGACTTTGAACTTTTGAATTTTGACTTTTGAATTTTGACTTGCGCGTAGCGCATCAACCTTTGCCACCGCCTCTACTGCCAAAACTGCTACCACCAGCTCTACCTCCTCTACTGCCAAAACCTCCTCTACTAACTCTACCAACAGAAGTTGTAGACCTTCCCGAAGGACTTCTGAGAATACCTGCATTACTGGGAACTGGTTGATAGCTACTACTACTATTTCGATAATAGTAGATACTCCCGCCAGACCTATAATAACGAGGACCATAATAACGCTTAGAGGAAGAACCTCCGGATGAAGAACTTCCGTCTGTCACTCGTTCGCATTCTTCTACTCTTCCCCAGTCTTTGCGACAGTCTTCAACACTTCTATACACTTCGCGGTTGTATCTACGAGATGCACAAGCTTTTAAAGAAATTGAAGATATTAATACTAGGGAAATAATAATAGTTCTCTTAATTTTTCTTGGCTCAGTCATTTCAGTTATTAGTTATTAGTTATCAGTTATCAGTACCTCTGGATCAACCCAAAGGTTCAAAATTACTGAAGTTTATTATTTTCATCCTCTTAAAAGAGGACACTATTAACCTGATTTTTTGGTTATGTACTTTAGGATGCTGCTATTTCTACGATAGCTTCTCAATCCAAAAAAGCTCTCAAATTGTCAAACATTGTAATATTTGGTTAACGATAAGCGATCTCTATTGGACTATAATGGTTAGTTAAATGCTATCAATTAAGTACAAGAAATTAGAAAGGTGCTAAACTAAGCAAGAAATTAATTAGGAGTTAAACCGATGAATAAAGTTTTCCTATATGCTGAATATCAACTATTCGTTTAGCTTCTACAACATTTTCATGCTCATTCTTAGAAATCTCTTAATTGTTTTTTCCTTCTTTAAAGGTAATATAGCTGTTTTCGCCTGTCGCCGACATGTTTACGTTTCGGCTCTTAGCCGACATGAAAAGCGTTTGCGGAGCATTCCGTAGGATAGCTCCTCTGTAAGAGGCAGCAGTCCGTCAGGAAAAAACGTAGTTACGACGCAGGAGGCGAGCTGATAGCTAATAACTGACTGCTGACTGTTTACTAAAATTCTATATTACTTGGTTGGCGTTGTTGATTTTTCCTGCGAGATGAACGTACCTGATTAATTACCTCGATAAACTCATCTCTTCTAAGATATGGATAATCACTAACCCATAAATTTACAGTAGGAAGATAAACATCTGAATATTTAGCAATTGTTTCTAAATCTTGTTGATAAGACATTACTAACATTACAGCTACCTGACCTCTAGAAATACCTTGATGATAACGACGTAGAGGAGCTTGCATTTCAACTGTAAACCCTGTTTTATCCGCCAATTCTAAATTTATTCGTTGCTCTAAATTTTCTACTATTATTAATTCCCCTTTTTTATTAACTTTTTCTTCTTGACCAACTACTTCTTCTGTAAGATATACATCAATAACTTTTCCCTGCCATAGACCACTATATGGATAGCGTCTAAGTTCTACATTGCGAAAACTAGCTAATAAAATGGGTCCCCACAACCAATAAATACCTGCTGTAATACCAACTAATAAAAATAAAGGATCGCCATCATCATGAACAAATACATTAATTAAAACAATCGTCAAAACTGAGATAGCAGAAATTAAAGCTCGTTTCAAAATATCAGATAACCTGCCCCAATAATATTGATATTGCTCGCCTGTAGCTACAATTGGAATTAATTGTTCAAATGTTTTACGAGTTAAAGGAACTAGCATTTATAAATTTAAAATTTGAGATTATATAGATTTATTTTATAGCAGAGAACAGGGAATAGGGAACAGGGAATAGGGAATAGTTAGGGTTTGCTGAAAAAGTCTTTTTTTAGGAGCAGGGGAGTAGGGGAGTAGGTAGGGACGTTGCATGCAACGTCCGTACGGGAGTAATTTTTTTGCTCAACTATGCGCCCAAAATCCTAACTTTTTGAGTATAAAGCAGCTCAAAATTAGGTACTTTTTCCCGACCTACAAAGGCATCTTATTTCTTGTCAATGCTTTATAGCAGTTTTCATTAATATAAGAGTACAGAGATTTGAGGAATGAAGGAAGAAGGCTTTAGTTATCTAGGAGAGAAGGAAGAAGTAATGCAAGTCAACATGAGTGAAAACTGCTATAAGATTTAATCAGCAAGCCCTAGTTAGAAAAACATTTCCGCTTTCTAGATTAATCATTAGTCTATCTCCTAACCAATTCTTTACTTAGCTATTCTTGATATAGGATATGTTTTATTTTTTTGATTATCCATGATATAGTTATAATTATTTATATTACTAGGATGGAATACTCTATGCAAAAATTTATCTCACCAATTATCAGTAGTATAATTTTGGCATTATGGATAAGTGGGATTGCAATCCTCTCAGTTCAGAATGCTACTCCAATATCTGTAAAGTTTATTGGTTTCCAGTCAATCCAGATTCCTGTAGGAGTTATCTTGTCTTTTAGTGTTGGAATTGGAGTTATAATTAGTTCCATTCTCCTGCCACCTCTTTTTAATCTTGGACAGATGAAAGAGCGTCAAGAAGATTTTTGATTTTAGGGGGAACGATAAATTTCCCTGGTGTTAGTCTTAACCCAAAAATCAGGTCAATATTCTCCCCTTTTAAGAGGATAAAAAAATCAACTTCAGTATTTCAACCCACCAACTTCAGCAAGAGGAACTGATAATTGAAATTACATCCTGCCTACATTACGCTTGAGCAACAAAGCAGGACTTTTTCATTATAACTTGTACACTTGACCATCAATCAGCAGTCGAGTAATTCCTTTAGCTTGCAAATATACTGCAGTTTTTTGCAACATTTTACCATCAGGAACTTTCAGTACCTTTTGATTATGGGTAGAAAATCTATGAGCTACTCGGTGATTATCAAAAATTGGTAAAGTTTTCTCCTGAGACTCTTCCACAGGTATTTGTCCTAATTCCCTAAAAGCTATCAAAGGTTTAGTAACTAACTCTGTAAATTTATCTACTACTAAGTAACAAGTTTTTGGCAAGACTGACTCAGTGAGAGTATAAATTTCAACTTCAGATTGGTTATAATTGGGAAATAGATTATCAGAGCTTTCTACTACTTCTTCTTCATCAAACCTATCCTCATCATCAAATTCATCATCAAAGTCTTCTAAATCATCGTTCTCAAAATCATCTAAATTTTCGGGTTGCTCTCGTAAATCAGCTGCTAAAATCTCTTCTATTTCTTCGGTAGGGGGATAATTACCCTTAAATGTATCGTTTAGTTTCTGATTTTCTTGAGGAGCTAAAGATAATTTAGGCAATTCTGTCAGTTCCTCAGTTTCATCATCATTAAATGAAGAAGAACGTCTGCGTCGTCTTTTAATTACCCCATCTGCTTCACCTTCTCTATAGTCAGATCCTTCTGGTTCTAAACTTTCCCTAGCTGCTGATTCATCTAAGTTGTTATTTTCATAATCTATATTTTTTTGGGAACGAGATGGACGCTTTTGCTTCTGTTGAACTAGCTCTTTATATTCATCTTCTGGTATGTTACTTTGTAATAACCGTCTAATTGTAGAACTACTAACTCCATAGCGGTCTGCTAGAGTAATAGTATTTTCTTCTGTAGTTTGATACAGTTCAACAATTTCTAATTTTTCTGAATCTGACAGCTTTGTAGGTGTCATACCACCTTCCCTAAAAAATATTTAATTAATTATTGATATACGATAATTTAGCTTGGACTAATATCTCAAAAAAAATCTTAATACTATATTTTTTTACTAGACATTAAATTCAATGCTAAACTAAAGTTTGTCTAACCTTAAGTAGTTTAAGAGATATTTTAGCTTTTATGATTTGGTGTTAAGAATCATCAGATTCACCATATTTTAGCAAAAAAAATCAATCTATACCTTACTTTTAAATATTATGATAGTTAGTTGATATGAAAATGATCAGATAATTAATAATAATTTTATTTCTTTATTGATTTCTGAAAGCCCGTGACGAGGATTGAACTCGTGACCTCACCCTTACCAAGGGTGTGCTCTACCACTGAGCCACACGGGCATTTGTCTTTCAATCCTTTTAACTAGCTGTCAGCTAATAATTCAAGGGATTGAATTCTCCTACTATAATTTTGAAAATTTAGTAGTAGATATTGGGTGGGAGTTAGAATATCCCATCATACAGATCGATAACCTGATTACTAATAGCTAAATACGATTTATATCTAAGTGAATGGGCCGAGCTGGATTTGAACCAGCGTAGGCGTAGCCAGTGGATTTACAGTCCACCCCCATTAACCACTCGGGCATCGACCCCTGCTACTCACATTTATATATACTAACACAAATAATTTTTATTGCAATAGCTTTGGTGAAAAAAAATTATTTGCTACTTCTCAAGTTCAACCCAACATGGTGTTTAACAGTCTCTTGCAATGAATGTAGTCGATGATAAATACCTTCTTGGCCTAGTAATTGGTCATGGCTGCCGACTTCAACAATTCTACCTTGGTCAAGTACCACAATTTTATCAGCCTCCCTTACTGTACTGAGTCTGTGAGCAATAATAATAGTTGTACGAGTCCCCAAAATATCGTGCATTGCTAATTGAATAGCTCGCTCACTTTCATAATCTAAACTAGAAGTTGCTTCATCAAAAATTAGTATATCTGGGTTTACTAATAAAGCTCTAGCTATTCCTATACGTTGTCGTTGACCGCCGGATAATCGCATTCCTCTTTCGCCCACAACTGTATAGTAACCTTGAGGCATTTGTTGAATAAATTCATCAGCTTTAGCAATTTTACAAGCTTCTTTAACTTGCTCAAAAGTTGCTTCAGGATTACCGTAAGTTAGGTTAGTTAATAAAGTGCCATTGAATATATCGACCTCTTGATGAACGATCGCTAATCGACGTCGATAACCTGTAATATCCAGACTATTAATATCTTCTCCATCAATTAAAATTTTGCCTTGATTTGGTGAAAAATATCTGAATAGTAATTTGACTAAAGTAGATTTTCCAGATCCAGATTTTCCGACTAAAGCAACAGTTTGACAAGGTGTAATTAAGAGATTTATATCTTCTAAAACTGGCTTGTTTGCATTGTAAGCAAAGCTCAATTTTTCAAACTCTACTTTACCAGTGAATTTGTAGGGATTAATATTTTTTAATTTTGTCGATTTGGCAGTTACTTCTGTTAAATTAGCAGCATCAGAACCTATGGGTAACTGCATAAATTCATGGAAACGAATCATTGAAGCATAGCGACGGACAAATTCTTCGGTTAATTGACTGATAGGAGTTATCTCTGCATAAGCCATGCTAGCTAAAGTGTATATAGTCACAAAATATCCTAGAGAAATTTCACCAGACAATGTTGTAAATAATGTCAAACCTAGAATGAAGAATAAGCAAAATTCAACAATACTTGTCTGATACATGGATAGCCAAACATAGCTTTTATGAATTCTACCTATAATAATTTTGAGGGCGCGATTAATCCGAGTAGTTTGTCTTTGCAATTCTTGAGTTTCTGTTGCAAATGCTTTAACTGTTTTTATATTGGTAATAATTTCTGAGTTGTGACTGTCTGTATTTTCTTCATATTTATCAAAAGCGATTTCCATTTTGGCAATATCTTGAAGGCTTTTGAGAGTAAAAATCAGGATAAAAATAAATGAACCAAGGAATAAAAGAGCAATGGGTGATTCTATTAAAAAGATAATGACAAAAATGCCGAATACTCGCACTAATTTTGGGATTAAAATACCTGCAATTTCTGGATAAGTCCAGGTGTGGTTCATCACCCCTTTGGAAATACGGTTGGCGATACGTCCTGGATTATTTTCGTCGTAAAATTCTAGAGGTAGGGTGAGAATTTTTTGGACGGCTTTTTGGTAATGGTCTCGACGTGCTTTAAGTGGAACAAACCAATGATACCAGTGGCCGAGCCAAGCGAGAGTAGGACCTTTGGTGATGCTGACTAAAAATATTAGTCCTAATGGCACAGATAGGGATAATAGTTGATTATTTGGTAGTCCAGTTAAGTTGGCAATTGCCTCGATTAATTGTTCCATTGGCCAGTCTGTGGAACGTTCTGAGAGTACGTTCAAAATCTGGCCGATGGCATAAGGAACTATGAGGTCTGTTAGTTCTAGGGCGCTTGATGCTCCAATGGTGAAAATGGAAAGTGGCAAGTATGCCTGGTAGTATTTAATGATGTCCCTGAAAGTTGCCATAATTCTGTTTCAATTTTAGAACCACAACTATTTATGTTAATACAAAAATAATACTCTTGTAATATAAAAGTAAAGATTTCCTGATTTAGATTTTGGATGAAAAAACTAGATCGTTATAGTTAAGGAGTGGCGATCGCGACAGTAAGTTTATAGAAGAAGGCAGAGGGTATAGCGCAAGTCAAAAGTCAAAAGTCAAAAGTTAAAAGTTATCTCTGACTGAATTTTCTCTGCGGAAAAGCTAGATATATTTAAGTTTGAGACTTTTGTTATGTTGGGTAGCTTTGTTTACTAGATATAGTCATTTCACTTTAGATTGAGACAAAGCTTCCTTGCTATGAGGGAGTTTCAGGCGAAAAAAGTCTCATTTTTCAGTTAAACTACTATAAATCTCAGTTAAGAATTATAAGTATAGAATTTCTCAAGTTACTGAGGTACAGTTGTTTTTCTTCTTTTCTATTCACCAGAATTACTACTCCCTAAAACAATTAAAATAATTATGATAGATATTTATTGTGAACGTTTACAACCTGGTTTATGGGATGAACCAATAAATGCTATTAGCAATTTAGCTTTTTTTATTGCAGCATCGTTAAGTTGGCGTTTAGCAAACAGTTTAAATGTGCAATTTTATAGTGTAAAACTGTTAATTTATTTAATGATAGCCATTGGTATTGGTAGTAGTTTATTTCACACTTATGCTACAGGTTGGGCATTGTTAATGGATGTCGTACCTATAATTATGTTCCAAGTATTTTATTTGTGGATTTATACCCGTAGAGTAATGAAATTAAAATCTATAATATCCATGATTTTAATCATAGTTTTGGTAATTTCTAGTTTAGCAACTCTGCAACTAAAGGTACTAAATGGTTCTCTTAGTTATGCACCTGCTTTGATTTATTTATTAGGATTAGGAATTTATCATTTTCATACACAAAAGCAAAGTAAATTTTTACTTTTAGGTGGAGTATGTATATTTTTAATAGCTCTATTTTTCAGAACAATAGACCAATATATTTGTCTAAGATTTCCCATCGGAACTCATTTCTTGTGGCATATATTTAATGGATTTATGCTTTACTGCGTCACAAGTTGTTTACTATTTAATTTAAAAGCTAATCAATCCAATTAAATTCAATATGTAAAATGTGTTTAGCAAAAAAAATACTAATAATAAATCCATATTTTTACCTTTCTTTTAGATTTTTTTGCCAAGAAATAATTTCTCGATAACCTGCATAAACGGATAGAATTGATAAATTATAAATGGTTGTATTCACCCTTATACAAATTATTAAAGCGGATTTCTAGATAGTTTATGGTACAGCTATTACAGGCAAGATGCCTGTGTTACAGAGGTTATAAAACCTGATCCAATATCTTTTTGTGTTCTTCAACAATATTTTCGGGAATATAATCGAAAATTTTAATTTCTTCTCCTTCTTCATTTTCTGAAGGAAGGGGAGAATTTGCAGTACATAAAAATACTAATCCCACCGACCAACCAAAACCCCGTTGTTTGAGTTCACTAGGATATTCTAAATACCCTAATAACTGTTGTTTTGTAACTGTAATACTTAACTCTTCTTGAGCAATTCTCTGAATAGCATCTTCAATATATTCTTGATAAAAAACTGTACCTCCTGGAATATGCCAAAGATTATTCCAAGCAGCATCTTTTCTAAGAGTTAATACCACACCTGTTTCAGTTTTCACAACTACTTCTACAACAAGTCTGGGAACTTGAGAATAGAAAAGTTTAAACTCTTCTGGAGAAAAAGGTTTTTTGCGATTCATTTAATTTTATCTACCTGTTTATCTGGCAACTAACATTCAGCTTTGTCTTTCATATAATTTAAACAGAGAAAAACTGGCATGAAACCCTAAAATTTGGAATCTGCCAGCCTTAAAATAAAAGTCAACGATTAATATTAATTTTATCAGGAAATTACAAAGTTAATTAACAGGCGTCAAAATAATCACTGTACGCTGGTTTACATCAGCAAAGGGATCTGTACCAGGGAGTGGTTGAGAATAACCAACTCCCTCACCAACAACCTCATGGGGTAAATTTTGCCCTTTTAAATATCTGACCACAGCGTCTGCTCGGTCTTGGGAAATTAGTTGATTTACCTGAGTATCACCAACTCTTGATGTATGACCCTCAACTTTAATGGCAACTTTATTAGGATCGTATTCCTTAATTTCTGAGATGAGACTATTTATAGTTTGCTCTGCTGGGGAAGATAATTCAAATTCATTGAGACCAAATTTGACTTGACCGAGAGTTTTTGCTTTAGTCAAAGATTTTCCTTGTGACTGAGATGTTGTCGCTATGTCTGTTGTAGCAGTGGAAGTTTCAGACTCAGGTTGTGATGTAGCAGTTAGTTGTGCAGTGTCAGTGTTGGTAGTAGTTTCTGTTGTATCAATAGTAGGTTCTTCGGTAGAAGTTGTTGTTTCTGTTGTATCAATAGTAGGTTCTTCGGTAGAAGTTGTTGTTTCTGTTGTATCAATAGTAGGTTCTTCGGTAGAAGTTGTTG
>JBCDJM010000172.1:0-15876 GCA_038747755.1 Cyanobacteria bacterium P01_H01_bin.35 | reverse complement strand
CTCCGCATATTCGTGAAAAGCTATAAATGGTATACTCTAATCAAATATTTGTTTGAGCTGGTTACACATCGTCAAACCTTTGATTTTCCCAAAATTTTCATGTATGGCTACTTTTCATAAATCATTTAGGATTGCTATAGCAAGAAAAATCAAAAAGTGGTCATTTCAGTTAGTCAGTTATCAGTTGTAAGAAGTAGAACCGAAAATTTTGCAACAAGCAGTTCGTCAAGATCGCCCACTTCCCAATAGAGAGTAATAATGTTACTTGATAGCAATATCATTATGCTCTTCTACCTGCTGCTGAAAATGTTTGACATGGTGGCCCCCCAATAATAAAGTCTATTTCTAATTCTGGAGAAGGAAAATATTCTTGAATATTTATGCAGATAGGTTCACTGTTTTCTAAGTATTTTGCTGGTTGAGAATTTACTTCTAAAGTTTTAGTATATTTTGCTTCTAATTCGACCATTTTAACTATTTGAAAACCGCAATCATGGAAATCAATATCTAGTCCTCCACCACCTGTAAATAAACTTAGAGTTTTGATGGGAGAATAGGAATTTTTTGTGAACCAATTATGAATTGATATACCAAATTTATCAGGCCAACCAGGATAATTTGTTATATTTAAAGCTGTTAGCATTTCTCTAAGTTGCGAATAGGATATGTTTCTCTGAGTAGTTACAATTTGCAGAATAAAGGGGACAATAAGGACAGTTTTTAGAGGAAGTTTGTTAAGCATTTTGCCCAGTTTTTTTAGGAGTCAGAAGTCAGAAATCATAACATTTCTTATTTTACAGCGCTTTTCAGTTGAGTAAACCACAAAACTGTTCTAGGAGTTAGGAGTCAGGAGTCAGGAGTTAGGAGGTAAGGACGTTTCGCTATGCGACATGAAACGCATTAATGCTCAAGCAACGTCCGTACAGAGTTAGGAGTTAGGAGTTATATTATGTCCGCTGATATCGTTTGTGTAAAAGTTGGGGAAATATTTGCCTTATGTAAGGTGTTTACTTTTCTTCTTCCTTCTTCCTTACCTTCTCACTTGCAATACCGATATTTTTGTTTGAGAATTTACATCTGCTAAAAAAAAGATTACTAATAAATTTTATATATTATATATACTATTGAATCACTTGCTATTCATTATCCATTATTAATTATTCCTTACTTCTGAGTAAATGTCCAAACCCCATCCCAATTTTTTGGCACACCAGTTACCATCAACTCATCAATTCTTTCCAGATAAAGTTGAGCTGTTTTATCTGAAGAATTAATCTCTTTAACTTTCTCAAAATAATCTTTAGCAGAAACTAAATCTCCTAAACGATAACACTCCAAACCTAATGCAAAATCTGGCTCAGTTTTTAATTTTAATTCTCGTACAGAATCAATTTCACCATCCAGCACTTCATAAACATTAATCGGTTCATCTCTACCTTTAACAGATGCCCGATCTAAAAACCGAATTTGATACTTTTGTCGGTTTTTTAAACAATTAAAAACTGACTCAGAAATTAATAAAGAAACACCATAAAACTTAGTCAAACCTTCTAAACGAGCTGTCAAATTCACATTATCAGAAAGTGCATCTCCAGACATCCGAGTTTCCTCTCCAACTATACCTACCATCATGTGACCCCAATGAATACCAATTCCAATTTTCATCGGCATCCAACCTGTAGATCGTAGAACTTGATTATATTCCTGTAATTTCTTGAGTTGAGCAATAGCTGCTTGGACTGCATCATCAACGCCATCTGGGAATACTGCCATAATGCCATCTCCCATAAATTTAATGATTAAACCGTTGCGATCGCGAATTTCTGGACAAACTTGTTCTAGATAACTATTAACATAAGCAAAAGTTTCTTGAGAAGTCATCTGCTCGGATATAGTTGTAAAAGAACGAATATCAGAAAAGAAAATTGCCATTTTTTTACTAACTCTATCCCCTAAATTAACATCTAGAATATTTTCTTTTGACAGTAACGTTACATATTCGTGGGGTACAAAACGCTCGTAGGAATTAGTAATTTTTGATAATTGAATATGAGTTTTAATCCGAGTTAATAATTCATCTTTAGCAAAAGGTTTAGTTAAATAATCATTAGCACCAAATTGGAAACCCATTACCAAATCAGCCACTTGATTTTTAGCAGTTAACATTAAAATAGGCAAACTTTGGGGAGGGTATTTTTCTCTAATTTTAGCGCAAACTTCATAACCAGACATATTTGGCATCATTACATCTAGCAAAATTAGATCGAAATTATCATGCTCCTGCAAAGCAGCTAAAGCTTCTGTTCCGTTTAATGCTTCAGTAACCTTGTAGTTGTTAGCTTGGAGATGATTACGCAAAACTTGAATATTTATCAGTTCATCATCCACAACTAAAATGTGAAAATTACCCTCAGCTAGATGACTTTCTAAAGGTTCGGTTTCTATAGGTGTGTCTACTTGATCGATCAGATAGCGAACACTATTAACTGTAGGAGTAGGAATACTGGGAGTATCTGCTACAGATTTTTGAGAAATGGGTAGGGTAAAACTAAAACGAGAACCTACACCAACCTCTGACTCTACCCAAATTTGACCGCCATGGAGTTCGACTAATTGTTTGGTGACTGCTAACCCTAAACCTGTACCGCCATATTTCCTTGCTGTGGAACCTTCTCCTTGCTCAAAGGATTCAAAAATACTTTCTAGCTTATCAGTTGGAATACCAATACCAGTATCACAGACAATAATTTTTACTTCTTGAGATTGCTCTTGACTTTGACTGGAGTTTTCTGAGACTGAGGGGATACCAGGAGAATGTACATAATTTTTGCTAATTACTACTGCACAGATTTCGACTTTACCAGACTCAGTAAATTTAATAGCATTACCAATTAAGTTGTAGAGAATTTGTTGTAGACGGTTTTCATCAGCAGAAACGGGAGGCAAATTTGTGGGAATAGCATCTACTAATTGCAAATTTTTATTTTTGCTGACCAAAACTTGATTTAAAGTAACTACTGCTTCTACTACTCCACGAACATCAACAGCTTTAGTTTGTAATTCTAGTGTGTTATGTGTAATTTTAGAAAAGTCAAGAATATCGTTAACTAAATTAGAAAGACGACGAGCACTACAAACCATCATAGTTATGTTAGAAGTAGTTACAGGATTCAACTTACCTGTACAACCATCTATCAGAAATTCACCAATACCAATAATACCATTAAGTGGAGTGCGTAGTTCATGGGAAGTGTTGGCTAAAAATTCGTCTTTGAGGCGATCTAATTTTTTTAGTTCTTCGTTTTTTGCTTCTAGGGTGCCAAAGGAATTTTTGAGCTGGATCGCCATGTGATTAAAGGATTGAGCAAGTTCTCCTACTTCATCACCACGGTGAATATCAAGTTTATTTTCCCATTTACCTTCTGCAATTTTTTTAGCAGCAGTATTAAGCTGTAAAATTGGTTGGGTAATCCAGTGGGTAGTAACTATCCCTATTAATATAGCTACAGTAAGAGCAGTAACACTCAATAAAATAGTAGTTCTGGTATTAGCGTCTATTTTTGTCATAAAGTCATCTTCAGGAACAACAACAACTACTAACCAATCAATACCCCGTCCATCTGCAACTGGCATAATACTTGCATAGTACCACTTTCCATTAATAGGGAAATTGAGCTGTTTGCTGCTATCTACTTTTTCTAAACTACCAAATGTTTCTTGTAGGTGGGTTGCCGTCACGCTTACAATAGTATTACCACTTTCAAGAGCGTGTAAGCGTTCTATTTTTCTATTTCCATCAATTTCACTAATCACAAAAGGTTCAGGAATTTTTGAACTCGCAATTAAATTTCCTGATCGCTCCATAATAAAGCTTTTGCCATTAGGACTAATCATTAAGTCGCTAAGGAATTCTGTCATCTGCGTTAAGCTATTTTCATTACCTAAAACTCCGATTAAATCACCATCAGAATTAAATATAGGTTTAACTGCAGCTATGTCTAAAGATGTGTTAGAACCAGAGAAGGCTGAATAAATAGGACTCCATGTAGGTGTACCCATTTTTTTTGCTGCTTGATACCAGGGACGAATACGCGGATCGTACTCTCTAATTCTTAATAGTTTGCCTATTTCGCCAGCCTCGTCTAACTTATAAATTCTACGCAGTGGTTGAGTCTCTGTAGTCCGAATTCTGAAGATAATATCTCCATTGTCAGGATTAATATCAACGTTAATAAACTCTCCTTGTTCGTTACCAAAAAAAAGCTCGGTTTCCCATTTCTTTTGTTTGATAATTTGCCAAAAGTAGAGTTGCATTGCCCTAAAGTCTTTGACATCAAGGTTTTCACTGGTAATAGAATCATTGGTTATTCTTAGCACTTGATGGGTTTTATCTAGATAACCTAAAACGTGCTGCTGAATACGAATGCTAATTTCCTTAGTTAACTTATTTGCCAAAGTATCAACTGATTGGCGTCCATTAGTAAAAGAAAAATATCCTACTAATCCAACAGCAGTTACTATTTGTAGAATAAAGGGGACCATAAGGACAGTTTTTAGAGAAAGTTTGTTAAACATTTTGTCTAGGTTGGTATTAGAGTTGTTGGGAATTAAGCTAAAAAAATGGCTAAAACCCTTATCCGTCAAAGTTTATAGCATTATTCCACTATAAAATTATGAAAAGCTTATAGAGTAAGCTTTTGAGCATTGTTCAATTTTTATTTCCCAACAACTCTATTATAATAATTATCAAAAATAACACTATAGCAATCCTCCGCATATTCGTAGCAAAAATCTTACTGCTTTTTAGGCAACAGGCACTATTGCTACAGGTAGGAGTTTCAACTTTTTTATTTACTTTTTAATTACCCGCAACCTATGCGCGGATTGCTATATAGTTTAAAACGCTTTGGAATCAGGGTATGTCGTCAAGATATAATACTAATTTATAGAAGCCCTAACCGTATCTCCATAAAATAGGTTTGAGGGAGAAGCAATTGATAAAAAATGGGTAAGAATTGATCGGATGATTGGATTTTGGGAGATATAGTAGTTTAACTTAAAAATGAGAATTTTTTTCGTATGAAACTCCCTTATAGCAAAGAAGATTTGTCTCAATCTAAAGTGAAATGACTATATCTAATACACCCAATTTCCCCCACTCTCCATCTCCCCACCTCCCCGCCGCCCGATCTACTTTTAAATAGATCCCAAATGGGTTATATATGAGAAGCAAAACAAAGCAACTTGAGATTGCTTCCCTATCCCTCGCAATGACAGTTTATTATTTGTTCTGATTTAATAATATTTAGGATAAAAAGTAATGAAAATAAATCAAATTTTCCAAGTCGTTTCTACTACTTTGATTTTGAGTTTAGGATTTTCTCAAAAGTTACCAGCAAAAGCTATTATTGTAAGTTAAATTCAGGATAATAATAGTTTAACTACACAAACTAATTCAACTCAAAGTTCAGATTTATCCCAATTTTTTACTACTACTACATCCCAGTCTATTCAAAACTCAAATACTGAGTGTAATCTCTCAAAACAAGCAGGTACATCTGTGCCAGAACCTACTTTAATTACTGGGTTAATTTTCGTTGCAGGATTGGGTATCTGGAGTCAAAAGAAAAAGAAAATTAGTAATATAGAATCTGATTGAACATTGGTCATTGCCACGATAGGAAACAACCTCAGGGGTGCGCGGAGATTGCTTCGTTCCACTCGCAATGACTTAGCTATAGTAATTATGCAGATTTGATATAATCAGGACTTACGCAAAAAATAAAATTATATAGCGCTACGCGCTAGGGAATAGGGAATAGGGAATAGTGGTACTTAGACATTTTTTGGCAGAAAAACTGCTTGAAAACCAGTCTAGACAAGGGAATTACGTCAAATCCTTAAAAATGGCTAAAACCCTTGGTAATAAAGGATTTATACCTTTTTGACGTAAAACCTCCTCCCTGTCTATATTTGAGCTTATTTTTGGTAGTTAAGTTGTCTAAGTCCCAATAGGGAATAGTAAACGGTTAAAAGGTTTTCCTAGGTCATGCTGCGCAAACAGGGTTTAGAAATGTCCTAACCTTAATGCGTAGTGCTATACATTACCTGTAGGGGCGATTTCCGTATAGCGGCGATTCGCGTTTGCGCAGCATTCCGCAGGAAATTGCCCCTACTAGATATGGTTGTTCTGCGTAAGTCCTGCTTACAATTCTTTAGTAAAAATTGTTAGTAATACTGCTCCTAATAAGTAATAATTAGCTTGTAAATTTAAGCCAGATTCTTGACCAAATTTTGCACGAGCTGTTGGACTATAAAGGTTTAAACCCCCTGGAGAAATACTTAAATATTGAAATTCATCTTGCCATTTAAAATAAGAATCAACTAAATAAAAATATCCACCAGGACGTAATACTCGACTCACTTCATTAAATACCTGTTGAGGATGAGGATAATGTAAAAAACTAATGGTATTAAAAACAGCATCAAATTGCTCGTCCGCTGAAGGCATTTCTTCAGAATTTCCTAATAAAAATGTTAAACGTTCTGGATAATAATTACGACTATTTGCTTGACTAATCATTTCTGGAGATAAGTCTAAACCAGTACCTTGAAGATTAGGAAAATTAATAGCAAGACGATAGAGAAGTTTTCCTGTACCACAACCTAAATCAAGTACATTTGTCGAAGCTGGTAAATTTATATATTCCAGCAACCTTTTATGTATAGCTTGATAAACTACAGATGGAAATAACCAATCGTAACTTGGTGCCCAACGGTCAAAAAATGTTTGTTTAATAGAAGTATTATTTGTCATTTCAGTTATAAGTTATTGCTTTGGGGAGTAGAGAGTAGTTCAAGAATTTAGAATTTAGAATTTAGAATTTAGAATTTAGAATTACCTCTCCTTAATAAAGAAGAGGATTGACGAACAGGAAAATTTTTATTTATTATCCCGTTAAAAGGGGAGGCTTTAAACCACCATATTTCGGTAAGCATTCAGCCGTCAGCTCTCAGCTATTGCTTTTAGTCTAAGGATTCAGCTATTTATGCTCAAAAAGTTAGCATTTTGGGCGTATAGTTGAGTAAAAGGTATTCCTGCATAGTAATGATTTTTTCCCACACTTCTCACCCTTCCCACACCCCCCACACTCCCTATACCATTACTATGCACCACCACCGAGTAAAAAAATTACTCCCCTACTTCTTAAAAAAGACTTTTTCAGCAAACCCTAGTTATATACCAATGCCTCTTTTGCTCTACTAATTTCAATAGTAACTTTGCCACTAAAATCAGGTATAGGTGCAGCTAATTTAGTTAAACTAACCTTGACATCTTGTACTAATGGTTGTTGTAAAATAACTGTAGCGATCGCATCTGCTACTTTTTCTAATAAAGCAAACTTAGAATTTTTCACTAGCTCTTGGACAGTATTAACTATACTGCCATAATCAACTGTATCTTCTAAGGCATCACTTCTACTAGCAGCAGTCAAATCTAACCCTAAAATTAAATCTACTTCAAACCATTGACCTAATACTTTCTCTTCTGGAAAAAATCCGATGTATCCGTAGCAGCGAATTCCAGTAATTGAGATTGAGTCCATAATAACTAATTAAAAAATAGTTCCATCATTTTTTATCTTAATCGGAGTAGCACCATCTTTATCTTAATTCTTTTGCTATTTTTCTTCCTGCTGTCCATGTACTACTAATTTAATAAATATTTGCTACAAATAGTTAGGGTACTTATTAGGAGTCAGGAGTCATAAGGAACAGGTTTTATCTACTTTTTTGTACCTTAAATTATCTTTTTATTCAAATAGAACTCCCCTATAAAATATTTTAATCCTGCTGATTATTCGTAACATTCTTTTTTTTAATTGGTATACTTTCTTTTGATATTCTCTCTGGCCTAAAGGTACGGAGATTTCTACTGAGCATAAACTCAGACGTTATAAATATTTGACTTTTCATTTCTGACGGCTGACAACTAACTTCAAAATTCTGACTATCTAAACTTAGACGTTATAGATATTTGACTTTTCATTTTTGACGGCTGACAACTAACTTCTGAATTCTGACTATCTAAACTCAGACGTTATAGATATTTGAATAACTAATCGTCCAGCTTGACTATAAGTCGAGAAATCTTAAATATATAAACTTAAGATATAATAAATATTTAATTCCTAACTACTTATTTGAAAATGTATATTTATGTGGGATACTGTTCCTAGATAATATAAATATTATTGATAAAATTGTATCGACAAAATAAATCGGGAAATTATAAGCGATCGCTCTAACAATGTCTAATCCTACTAACTTAAACAACTTAGAAAAAAATCAGGGAAATGCTGCTATTGGCATGGGTAGTAATTTAGGAGAATCTCTAGATACCATCAAAAACGCCATTCAAACTTTAGATGAAATTTCTGGTATTAACTTAATTAGTTATTCCAACTGGTATAGAACTAAACCTGTAGGTGGTCCAAAACAACCTGATTATATCAATGGTTGTGCATTATTAAAAGTAGAATTAACCCCCCATAAATTATTAGAAATTTTGTTAGATGTTGAACAAAAATTTAAACGGGTACGTTTAGAACATTGGGGACCTAGAACTTTAGATTTAGATTTAATTCTATATGATGACTTAATATTAGATACTCCTAATCTACAAGTACCTCATCCCCGAATGAGAGAAAGAGCTTTTGTACTTGTCCCCCTAGCAGAAATAGCTCCTAATTGGATAGACCCAGTTTCGGAAAAAACCATCGCTAAACTTCTAGAAGAGGTAGAATGTTCTGGAGTATCTAAGCTTTAAGCTACCAAGTTAAAATAATAATTATACCAATGATTAAAAAAGCACTTGTAACAGGTTCAGCAGTTGGAATAGGTAGAGCGATCGCTCTCGACTTAGCCAGCAAAGGATTTGATGTAGCATTTCACTATAAGCGCAGTGTAGAAGCAGCCAACCAAGCAAGTCAAGAAGCAGCCGCCTATGGAGTTAAATCTATTGCTCTACAAGCAGATGTTACTAAACCAGAGGAAGCTAAGTCCTTAGTAGAAAATGCAGCCGAAAAACTTGGAGGGTTATCTGTTGTAGTCAATAATGTAGGAAACTTTCTGGAAAAAACAACTAGCCAAATATCCGTACAAGAGTGGCATGAAATGCTTGATTCAAATTTAAACTCTACCTTCTATGTCACTCAAACAACAATTCCTTACCTCAAAGCAGCAGGTTGGGGACGTATTGTCAACTTTAGTTTCGCAAGTGCCCAACATCTAAAAGCAGATGACCAACAAACAGCCTATAGAATTGCCAAGACTGGTATCATCATCTATAGTAAGTCCCTAGCTCAAGAATTAATTAAGGACAATATTACTGTCAATGTAGTTGCTCCAGGAGCAGCAGAAAATACTATTGGTCTAGAGATAGCGCTCCCTATGCTCCCAACTAAACGACCTGCAACTTTAAAAGAAATAAGTCATGTAGTTGGTTTTTTTGTCAGTCCTGAGTCAGATTATATTACTGGACAAGTTGTGGAAGTGGCAGGGGGTTGGAGGTTATAGTTTGGGTGGTGGTGCATAGTAATGGTAGAGAGAATGTGGGAGGTGTGGGAAGTGTGGGAAGAAATTAAAAAATATATATTTTCACCATTACAATATAGGACTACCATAATTTGATATAATCCGAGTAATTAATTATCCGATGCTCGAGAAAGTTAAAAGTAATAAAAAAGGGAAAGATTTAACTAAAGAAATTAATTAAGAGTATAGTAAGTCAGATTTGTCTTGATGGAAAGTAGCAAATGTGATAAATGTATAACCTAATTTCATGTTATATCTTAATTTCCTAGATTATGCTTAAATAAATATGATGGGAATAAAAGAAGATTAAAGGAGTGGAAAAATGCTGACTCTAGCAGATATTTGTGAGGTATATAACAAACATAAAGATGACTACAATAATACTAAAGTAGAAGAGTTTACTATTGGAAATAAAAAATTTAACTTTAATTCTCAAACATCTATTTTAGGAATCATTAATCTTTCTACAGACTCTTGGTATAAACCAACTATTTGTTACACTTCAGAACAAGCAATTCAGCGTGGTAAAATATTAACACTTCAAGGTGCAGATGTTATAGATATTGGCACTGAAGCTACTGCCAAAACTGCAGCTAGGGTAGACGAGTTAGAACAAACAAGTCAACTTTTGCCTATTCTAAAAACTTTCAGTCAAGAAGGTGTATTAACTTCAGTGGAAACTTATTATCCAGAAGTTGCCAGAGAATGTTTAAAAGCAGGTGCAAATGTTATCAACTTTTTGGGAACTGAACATAATGAAGAAATGTATCAAGTTGTAGCTGATTTTGATGCAGCAATTATTATTTGTTATATAGAAGGAAGACACCCCAGAGATGTAGGGGAATTTGACTTCAGTTCAGGTAGAGATATGATAGATGTACTATATGATTATTTTGGCAAAGAGATAGAAATAGCAACTAAAATAGGGGTGAAAAAAATTTTTATTGACCCAGCAGTGGGTGTAGGATACGCAAATTTTTACTACCAACACAAAAATATATCTAATAGGATGAGATATCAAATTGATACTCTTTTGAATGGTTTTAGATTAAGAAAATTAGGGTTTCCCGTTTTTAATCAAATACCTTCAGCTTTAGAAATTTTTGGAGAAGAGTTCAGAAGTTCTCAAGTTTTTTCGGCAGTATTTGCAGCACTAGGAAAAAATGATATGGTTAGAACTCATGAAGTTGCTAAAATCAAAGGTCTTTTGGAAACTATGAGTTGCTTGTAATAGAAATTTATCGAAAAGAGGAAGTAGGAGGTACTATTCTGGGAGCGAAAAACTCTATTCCAATAACTGAATAGTAATGGAATTAAATGAAAAAAAAGAGCTTTAATTTAATAGAAAATTTACAAGAAAATCTGTAAGATTAGATGGTGGTTCTTGGTGGGATATTATTTATGTTTCTGGTAATAAATTGGTAACTACTGAACCTAAACTAAAGTATGATTATAGATGATTAGGATATTAAAAAATATCTTAAACCTTTACTCGATAATTATTTAGACCATTATCACCTAAAGCACTTTCCGTTGACCATGAGGTACAAAATTTTAGGTTGGAGGAATAAGGATATAAAAAAGAAGAAAAATATTTGTATCTCATGGCTTCGGAAACTGCTGTAAATAAAATTACAGATTTACAGCAGTTTCGGAGTTAGTGAGGTACAAATTTTTAGGACTTTAGGCAACAGGCAATAGGCAAGAGACAACAGATAATTAATTAAAGTGTACCTCACCATCCTAAAAAGTGCTGTAATTAATTAAACCAGTGAGGCGATCGCTAGATGGATTGAGGAACAATTAATTAGAAAATAAAATTCTCAGACTTGTAGCAGTTAGAATTAATGGAACAACTTGTACAAGTCAGTGTATCTATTCAAAAGAGAAAAGTAATTTTTTATTACAGTAATATTAAAATCATTTAGACTATAGTAAAAGGATATTTTTGTTAATGAATAAAATTGTTGCCGTCATTGGTGGGGGACCTGCGGGTATGTCCTGCGCTCTCTGGTTGAAACACTTAAATTGTTCCCCAATTATAATTGAAAAAAACAAACAATTTGGAGGTCTGCAAACGATTAATCCATTTCACAATAGATGGTATCTCGGAATAACTGGACAGACTGGAATGGAGTTAGCTAAACAATTTAGTAGGCATATTGAACTAGAAGTTATCCCTACTCTATTCGATTCTAAGTTAAAAAAGATTACCTGTGGAGAAAATTTCCATATTGTGACTGAGAAAAATGAAATTACTGCAAAATCTATAGTGATTGCTACAGGTCAAAGATTTAAAGGACACGAAACTATAGAATCACTTCCTGGAAGTCAGGAGTTGTTATCTTCACCAAATGTCTGTTTCAACCCTGGTGCTACTCCTATAGTTCATGGACGAACTGTTGCTGTAGTAGGGGGTGGCGACAATGGATTGGGAACGGCAAGAATACTTGCAGATACTGCTAAAAACGTTCATCTATTTGTTCGCTCTCAACTTCGAGGGTTTGGAATGAACCAAAAAGGTGTTTTGGAGAAGGTGGAATCTGGTAAAATAACTCTCTACAAACCATCAGTGATTCAGGGTTTTAAAGTACGAGGAGATAATATCCATATTCTTTTCCAAGAAGGAAATAACCCGCAGCAAGAGTTAGTAGTAAATTATATCTGTTTTCGTATGGGGTTTGCACCAAATGTAGAGGATATGGTTCGACTGTTTGATGAAGGAGGAGTTGGTTCTCTGGAATTAACTCCAGAAGGATATATTGTCACTGATAAATTTATGGGTACATCGATTCCAAATGTTTATGCTGCTGGAGATGTAACAAACCCTAGAGATCCATGTGTGGCAACAGCAGTTGGTTATGGTGCTATTGCTGCACGAAGTGTAGAAGAGAAAATGCAGCAAGTAATTGCCTAGTGCCGCTACGCGGAAGTTAAAAGCGAGTGCGTAATTCTGAGGTCTCCATTTCCTGCGGAAAGGCTTCGCCAACAGAATGTAAGACGCACTCAAGACAGTCAAAATTTATGCATTCAAAAGTATTGATTAGTAAGGTTTTTAGGATTTTTTAACTGGTCAGTTATTTCCGCCATTCTGCACTAGATAGAATTAATTGTGCATTTTTTATGGGTACAAATTTCTTATTACCAAGTAAAATATATAGAAATATCTGAACTTTATAGAAAAAAGCCAGTTATTAGTTTTACTAATGATTAGAAAAGCACTTGTGACAGGTTCGGCAGTGGGGATAGGTAGAGCGATCGCTCTTGACTTAGCAAGTAAAGGATTTGATATTGCTTTTCACTATAACCATAGTGCAGAAGCAGCTAACCAAGCAAGTCAAAAAGCAGCTACTCAAGGTGTCAAAGCGATCGCTCTGCAAGCAGATATTACTAAACCAGAGCAAGCTAGACATTTAGTAGAAAGTGCAGCCGAAAAACTCGGAGGGTTATCGGTGGTAGTCAATAATGTAGGTAACTATCTAGGAAAACCCATTAGTCAGGTATCTATAGAAGAGTGGCATGAAGTTATTGATTCTAACCTAAACTCCAATTTCTATGTCACTAAAGCAGCACTTCCCTATCTCAAAGCAGCTAATGGGGGAAGGATAGTTAACTTGGCTTGTGCTAATGCCCAAAATGTGGTGGCACGGAAGATGAATGCAGCCTACATAATTGCAAAAACTGGTATTTTCATCTATACTAAATCCTTGGCGGTTGAGCTAATTAAACACAAAATTACTGTTAACGTAGTATCCCCAGGAATAGCAGAAAACTCTTTTGATTTAGAGAAAATGATTCCTAAAATGCCAACAAAACGACCTGCAACTCTCGCAGAAATTAGTCATGCGGTTTGGTTTTTTATTAACCCTAATTCTAAGTATATTACAGGCCAAGTATTAGAAGTATCTGGTGGTTGGCTTCTATAAAACATTATGCACCGTCAAGACTTACCAATTTATACTCAAATTGTTGAAGAGTTACGCCAAAATATTCAGCAAGGAGTTTATCAAGTAGGAGACAAGTTACCAACTGAAGCTCAACTCAACGAATATTTTGCCGTTAACCGTCATACTTTGCGCCGAGCGATCGCTATTTTGAAAAGTGATATCATGTCTGCTGGTATCGGAGCGCGTAAAAGTTGGGGAAATATTTAGCATATTTAAGCTCTTTCTTCTTTACTTCTTAGTTCTTACCGAATTATTTAATAATTAATTATTAAATAATTCGCGCCTTGAACCCTCCCCTTGGATAGGGGAAAAAGCGGTGGGCAAGCGGAGCATGACCTTAGGATGGGATGGCGTTTTGCTATCGCAAAGCTCCGCTTTATATGTCGCGCAGCGTTTTATGTCGGCTCTTAGCCGTTTTCGGCTCAGAGCCGACATGTTTGCGGAGCATTCCGTCAGGAAAAAGCGTTAGCGCAGATCCTCTGTTTGCGACAGCATTCGGAACGAAATAGCGCCTACGACTCCTTACTCCTTACTCCTCAGTAATACGATAACTAATTGCCCGGATTCTATATAATTGGCGATCGCCGTTTGGTTATTAGCCATAAATTATCCTTATAGTTGAGGTTTTTTGGCACGATCTAACTTTTCTTTTGTTTGTTCTAGCTCTTTCCATAGTTCCTCCACCTGTAAATAGGCTAATCTTGCCGGAATTTTCCCTGCTGTTTGAAAACCACTGATATAATTTATTTTATGAGAAAATTCTTGTAATTTTTTATTAAAAGCCATATTTTCTGGAGTTTCTTTTCCGAAATAGGAACTCTGTGGACAAAGAAATTCATGCTTGTTCATTTTAGTTTATCCCTGAGTAATTTTACAACATTTATGATTTAATTAAAGAAATTTTAAGTTCATTTTTTCTCTTTATAGTAATATTATATACCTTTCTATTTTCCTTTTGATTTATCTTTATATAGTGTTTGATAAAATTTTACTTTTTGTCAGATTAAATACTTTTTCTCAGTGTTTTTACTTATTAAAGCATTTCTCAATAATTTGTCACAAGTCCCACCACAGATAAATACTCTAAAGCTCTTACCAATGGATAATGGATAATTAATAATTAATAATTACCTCTTCTTATAAACAAAAGTATTGACTAAAAGGATTTTTTCTTCTCTTGGTCAATTGGATATGGCGTTTTGCTGGCGCAAAGCTTTCCTGACGGAATCTCCGCAAAGGCTTTAAATGTCGCGAGTGTCCTAGAGGGAAGGGAGACCCGCTGTTTCAGAGCCGCTCCGCTTTATATCTCGCGCAGCGTTAACGTTTTTTCTCCTTGAATGGAGAGGCTATTATACCTTAATTTTTCGGTAAATAATTGTGCAATATAGCGCTACGCATTAAGGCTCTTGACATTTCTAAATCCTAAAACCCTTTATTAGTCTACTATTCCCTATTCCCTATTCCCTATTCCCTAGCGCGTAGCGCTATAGTACTTATGCTCAAAAATAATTATTGATTATCAGTTAATGAATTTTTGCCTGTTTTCATAATATTTGATACACAAATACACTGAGGATTTGAGGATTATTATTAAGGTTAATATTTAAGCCCTTAATGTAAAATGTAGAGAAGAAAATGACTGTTAATTTTAAATATTTTCCTGAGTAGAACTATCCCCAGAATTATCACTAATACCCAAATTTTTCTTAGACTTTTTCAACTGTTTCCAAAGGTCCTTAATTTGATAATAAGCTTCTTCAGAAGAAAGTTTCCCACCAGTTTCTAATCCACAAATGAGACTAACTCGTTGAGCAAATTCCTGTAGGTTAGCATTAAATACTAATTTTTCTGGAGTAAAATCACCGTGATAGCGACTGCGAGGATACAAAAAATCATCGTTAATTGCCATTTTTTTCTCCTACATAAATAATATCTGAGCTTTTATTTGGGCGTTGCTGAAATGTAATGGTAAGTAGTTGAAGGCAAAATTGAAAAACTTATGTTTGAGGTTGATACTTAATCTAAAAATCATTACCATTCAGCAACGCCTTTATTTGAGCTAAAAAATAGGAATGATTATTTACATAATAGCAATATTTCTCAAGTAATTAGGGTTTCCTGAAAAAGTCTTATGGATCAGGGCAGGAGTCAGGAGTCAGGAGTCAGGAGTCAGGAGGAATGGGGAATGGGAATTTAAGGAAATGCTCCGCAAACAGAATTCAGGAGTCAGGAGTTAGGAGAAAGAAAGTATTTGAACTATTAAATTTATAAATTCGTATTCAATACAACATCTGTCAGTTGAGAAAGTAATTTTGCAATTACTGTATAATGT
>JBCDJM010000171.1:0-16013 GCA_038747755.1 Cyanobacteria bacterium P01_H01_bin.35 | reverse complement strand
GTAGATTTACTGAAGAGTTTACTAAATTTTATAGATAATAATTATTTTATAAAATTTAATTGTTTCATATCTAGATGAACAATTTTTTTTAATAAAAGCCTGTGATTTGAAACACAAATTAAAATACTTAATCGAATCTTCACAATAGTAGGGTAAAAAATTAAAGTTATTGTGAAAATTTATCAAAATAGGCCAATTTAACTATGCAACTTGGTGACATCAAAGTTAAAGTAGAAATATGATTGATAGAGTTGAATTTATATAGGATGATCTGAATTATGAGTTCTATTACAAGTATTTCTCCAGAAGTTGCTCATGGCGATCGGAACTATTTAGATAAGCTACTACAACCAATTAGAAGATATCTTGATGGTGTAGAAGTAAACAATCCAAAAATGGCACATTGGTTATGTAAATTAATTCCAGCTCAATGTCCTTTTGAGAGAGATATAAAACTATTCGGACATCTACTTTTCCATATTCCTCCTATGTGTAAACTTAATCCTTTGTACGATCAATTTATCGGGTTAAGATTTAGAGCTTTAAGTTTTCTGGCAGATGATTGTGGAGAGGATATTACGAGGTATTGTTGAAATCTATTTCTGATTTTAAATTGTTTGGTTTTTATGTTGTTTGCAGTTAATTTCTGAATAATATTTAAGTTTGGTAATTAAAGCCCAGTTTCAAGCAGGAAATTGGGTTTTTTGGTGTTATAGCGCTACGCGCTAGGGAATAGGGAATAGGGAATAGGGAACAGGGCACAGCAAAGAGTCAAAGGGTTTCACGATTTAAAATGTCCTAACCTTAATGCGTAGCGCTATATATTAAGTAGCTAGTCATAATTAAAATTATTTGAATTGGAGGAGTCAGGAGTCAGTAGGGGCGATTCTCGAATCGCCAGTACAGGAGTCAGGAGGGAGAAGAGGAAGAAAAAATAATGTGGCAATAGTAGGGGCGGGTTCAGCCCCAAATATTGATATTGACGGATAAGTTAAATAAACCCGCCCCGCTGCCCGCGAAGAAAGAGTCAGGAGTCAGGAGGGAGAAGAGGAGAAAAAAATAATGTGGCAATAGTTAGGGGCGGGTTCAGCCCCAAATATTGATATTGACGGATAAGTTAAATAAACCCGCCCCGCTGCCCGCGAAGAAAGAGTCAGGAGTCAGGAGGGAGAAGAGGAGAAAAAAATAATGTGGCAATAGTAGGGGCGGGTTCCACTTTAAATTAATGGTGATTACAAGTTATTCAGATCAACCCGCCCCCGCCCCATAATCTAACTTTGGAGGAGTCAGGAGTCAGGAGTCAGAAGGGAGAAGAGGAAGAAAAAATAATGTAGCAATAGTAGGGGCGGGTTCAGCCCCAAATATTGATATTGACGGATAAGTTAAATAAACCCGCCCCGCTCCCGCTGCCTGCGAAGAAAATATTGATATTGACGGATAAGTTAAATAAACCCGCCCCCCTACACCAACAATCTAATCCACATTTTTCAGCTAGCCCTAAATATACTCTACTCTACCCATCATTTCCTCTGGAGCATAAACCTCGTAAATCAAAATCAGACACCTGATAATCTCACCAATAGAACGAGAGTTTGGTGGGCAATAGGCAATTCCAGGATGTTTGGTGGTTTGACTGGCTATAATCAGAAAATCGTCATCGTGAGTTACCATTACCCGTTTTTGCTCTCGGATAAATTTTAAGTGGGACTCATCACTTTAAGTTCTCAAGTTAGCCTCTACAGTAGTTGTTACATCTATACCATAACGAGGTAATCCGTGTGCAATACTATTGTCGATATGTTCATCTAAGTGAAATTTAATCCGATCGCTCACTTCTAATTGCCTTGAATCTTTCTTGTCGTGGAGATGGGGGAGTATTTTGTTTTAATTCTTCTACTTTGGCTCGACTTTCAGCAGTATGCCGATCTATTTCTTCTCGGCGATCGTAATAGTAAGCCATTGCTCCATGAACTGCAGCTAGAGGTAGATTGTATTTACCAGCAATTTCTTCTACAGACATTCCCATTTTTAGATACATTTCAGCTATATGGGCGACGGAAATACGATGGCCTGCAATACGAGGTTTACCCCCTAAAACCCCAGGGGTAATATCAATATATTCTGTTATTACAGATTGCATAGACATTTTTAATAGTCTTTCACCTTTGTTTGGTTTATTGTCTAATTTAACATAAGTAGGCAGGCAGAAATAAAAGCAATTTCTGATTTTTCCTGGCTCACCCCTTCATACAACAAAGCCTAGAAATGCTATGAATATACAAACAAAAAAATACTGGAATTCTCCTGTTTAAATTTTAGGAGAATCCCAGTTATGGGAATTTCATTTTTTTCGGCCTTAGAATTTAAAGTAGATGCAATTATAGTTCAAAACAATTTCTTAGTGAGACTGACGACGACGGGAAAGGAACATTCCACCACCGATGAATGCTAAAGCTGCAATGCAAGTAGGTTCTGGTACTCTTACTTTAGGTTCTGAAAGTAAATCACTGTACATTTTTGCGTATGATAACTCAGAGATAGCGCCACTTATACCGTTAAATTGAACTTCTAGACTCCGAACTTGTCCTAATTCTTCTCCAAAGTAAAAATCCCACACAGAGTTCTCATACTTATGAGGAACTACATCTTGATTAGCTAGAAAATATGTAACGTAGGGATTACCAGTAAGCTCCTCTCCTGTAAAAGCTTTATCTTTATTAGTCTGATTAACAGCATTTGCAAATACTTGTCCTGTAGTGTTGTTAGTTACTTCTTTGCTTTGTCTTGAAAATGTATAGTCTGCTATGATATTGTTATTTACGTCCCTAGCTATAAAGTTCATTTTATTCGCATCTGTCTTATCAAAATCAAGAAATTCGATATTTCCTAATGCAACATCTTCATCAAAGGTAAATTTGATTGCACCACCATTGCCCTGATCGTCTGGAGCTGTAAATAATTTTTTCTGATTGTTTGTTTGGTTATTCTCTTGAACAATAAGGACGTTGCCCCTTGCTCGTGTACCCAAATTTCCTCCAGTTGCTAGGTCCTCATCTCCATATGTGCTGCCGTCCAACTTGATATTACAGCCTTCGGTAATTCCACTATCTAGTGCGTTATAGTTGCTATAAGCATTTTTATGACCGTTTGAATTTTCAATCTCATAAGGGTTACAACTACTGTTGAACAAGGTGACACCTTTGCCCTTGCTACCAACTTTTTCAATTTCAACGCCAATTGGAAGCCCTGACCAAGGGTCTACCTGAAGATTCTGTTTATTTGTATCATCAATGTCAATAACTGTGCCAGCTTCAAGAGCATTACCGTTAGAATCTTCGTCGAAATCAAGAGTAACTGCTCCAGCAGAAGTCACACTTGCTGCTACTGCTATAGTTGCCACCAATGCACTCTTGCCGCATAATCCGACCTTAGATAGTAAGGAACGAGTCTTTGTAGTTTTCATTAGAATTATTCTCCTTGTTTGGTTTGTTGTAACTTTTGAATTACTGAAATATATAGAAGAAATTAGAATATTTTTTCTAAATTCCCTGGTTTGCTTGTCATTTACTATCATGCACAATTTTTATGAAAAGTGCAATAGCTTAAGAGATATCTTTACTAAAACAACATAAATATGTATTTACTACGATATGTTTTTATTGAAATAAATTAAAAAAAATAGTGATAATACTGATGGAAATTATCTGGATATAGGTTAAATGGCTTATTTGTTTTAGTGGTTAAGTGATATCACTTAAATAAATACCGAAAGACTTTTTTGAGCAGAGGAAAATTAATTGATTTCTAGAGATAAAAATAAAGAGAAAAAATGGCTTTATCTATTTTCTAAAGGAGAAATATTGTTATGTGGCCTTTAATGGAGTCAGGAGTCAGAAGTGATCTTTGTCACGGGTATTTTGAGCAACCCTTCAAAAACATTTCCCCGTCGAATCAATAAAATTGTAGGGGCAGGTTTTACAATTAATTCTGATAATCATAATAAAATGAAATAAACCTGCCCTCCATCCATTGATAAAAATTTGTTGGGGGTGGGGGTGGGTTTATACGATTTGTTGTGGAATATGACAATTAACGAATGAACCCACCCCAACAGGTTGATTTTTGTTATGTACTGACTACTACCCTCTAAAAACAAAATTCTCAGCTTCAAGTGTAAGTCCAGCATCCAAAGTGACGAATAAACCGCCACTACCTAACCCTGCACCATTACCATTCTGGTTATAGAATAGATTACCGTTATTCGTATTGTAAACGATCGCGACATCGTTAATAGCAGCATCAGCATCACTGGTGACAGTAGCAAATATTTCGTTAAAATTAGCTGCATCTCCAGGAATAGCAGTGAAAGTTGTTCTGTCTAGGAGAAGAATATCCCGCTCCACATCAAAATCAGTAATGGTATCCTGACCTAAATCATCTTGACTATAAGCTCGATTTGTGTTAAATATAAAACGGTCAATACTAGCACCGCCAGTCATCACGTCATCTCCAGGACCACTATTGAGGCGATCGCGTCCTTGACCACCCCTGAGAGTATCGTCACCTGCACCACCAAATAAGCGGTCAATACCAGGGCGACCTTCTAAAAGATCGTTTCCATCTCTCCCATAAAGTGCATCATTACCACGACCACCGATAATAGTATCGTCAGCAGCACTACCAACCAGGGTATCATTGTTACTACTGCCTCGAATAGTTAAAACTGTATCCTGACGCTCAGACAAATTTTGAATCCGTTGGTCTTGCTCTGGAGGTGTATCTGCATCGCTAAAACTAGGGTTGCCATTTGCGGGAAAATTCACTGATAAATACTCAGCAAGGGCGTCTTGTTCGGAACCGTTATCAGTGAAGTTAGCATTATTCGTTGCTCCTGTTGGCAATGCTTCATCTTCCAAGTCAACCCGATCTTCCCCAAACAGTTCAAAAGGATAACTATCACCTCCACCTGCAAGGAAACCGAGAGTCACTAGGCGAATTTCTCGGTCTGGATCTCCTACTATTTCACCATCGCGAACTATAACGTCGGCGATCGCTCCATTTTCATCTATAATTCCCAGACTCCTGATGCGCTCTCCTTCTGTTGCAATACCTGTAACATTTCCCTCAGCATCTTCACTAAATTCTATAGCTTGTTGAGTAGCGTCAAAACTGAAGGTAATACCACTTACCTGTGGAAACTGACCCGGAGTTGCACCTTCTGCGGTTGCTGCTACACCATGCTCAAGAATTTGTTTGAGTTCTTCTGCTGTAACTGTTAGGAGAGTTAGGTCATTATTGAAGCGGAGGGTATTCTCAATATCTAGCTGAGAAATTTGCCCTTCTTCTTTACCTACAAATTCATTTCCAGCAGGAGGCAACTGTACTAAATCATCGGAAGTACCACCAGCAGGGATAAATGACTGACCTATGTTGTCGCGGATACCGCCACCATTTTTGATGGAAACTACTACATCAGAGTCATATTCTTGGGCAATAAATAAATTGGCATCCGCCGTAAGATTTCCTAAGTTAGTTTCTTCTGTGCGGACATTTCCTCTTGTACCGTTGAGAAATACATCTGTTGCTCCAAAAATATTGCCGTCTCTGTCAGAAATATTATCATTAATAGCATTTGTCACATCTACTACTGTGGGATCGGCTACATCTTCTGGATCGACATCTTCCCCAAAAGCTCGGTCAACTCCTTCATCATCTGTAGCATAAGCACCACTTAAATCTTCATCAAAACTGGTAATAATACCATTTTCATCAAAGTCAACGATGAGGCGACCAACATATCTGTAGTTACCGTCGGTATTGACAACTAATACAGGTTCGTTGCTAGCAGATGTCAATTCAAGGGGATATTGACCTTGAGCTTGGTCCCCATCTATTAGGATGTCGTCTTGTGCGGCTAGCAGAGTATTGGAACCACCAGCAATAATAACATCAACATCTGTCAGACGTTGTGCTAATTCTTGATCGATACTTATCTGCTGCATATGCGTTAGCAGAATTATTTTGTTAATACCTGTAGCAGTTAATTCATCTACTGTTTCTTGGATAATTTCCGCTAATGCTTCAATATCATCACTATCTGAAGGACTGACAACAACATCACCAGGAGAAGAAATAGTAGGTAAGGCGGGAGTGGTTGCACCGATAATACCTATTTCTTCCCCACCTACTTCAATAACAACGCTACCGGAAATTGTATTTTGTTGTGCCGCTCCACCATCTGCTACAACAAAATTAGCAAGACTTTCATCATTACTAAAGTCAAGGTTAGTGCTGAGATAGGGGAACTGAGTACCTAGAAAACCATCAGCACTAATTCCTGGTCCTGTAATTTCAGGGTTTGCTGCAAGTAGGTTAGCAATGGTTCCTGTTCCTAAGTCAAATTCATGGTTTCCAAAAGCAATTGCTTCAAACCCAAGAGCATTATTGATTAAAATATCACCAATACCTGCTTCACCATAAACTCCGTCACTAGCATTAAAGAATGGTCCGGGAATATAAATATCTCCAGAAGATAATTTTAAAGTATTCTCAAAATCATCTTCTAGAGCATTCATAACTGCGGAAAAATTAACAGCATCTTGTATCGCTGGAATACCGCCTTCTTGGTCAGCAGTATGAAGAATTTGTAGTTGAATTGGTTCCATGTATTTCGAGAAAATTCAAAATTTTTCTCGCCTATAATATCCTCTAAGAATTAAGTACTATTTAAAGATAGTTTGTCTTGAGGTTAAAGTTTAGTTAAAAAAGCCCACTTTTATAAATAATAATGTTATTATATAAGTTAGTGATTTAGCTCAATTATACTCACAGAGCAAGATATGAAACGGCGTAATTTTATTTGGTACATTTTACTATTTATTACGAGTTGTTCGGCAACGACAAATAATAATACTGCTAGTTCAAAAATAGCAAATAAACCAGAAATACTAAGGTTTGCAGTAACAGATGTTGTAGGTGAGGAAAAGTTGAGTGATTATGAACCATTTCGTGTTCTTTTAGAAGAAGTATTAGCAACAAAAATAGAGTTTTTTCCAGTTGAGAGTTATATCGCAGCTACAGCAGCTTTGCAGTTACATCAAGTAGATTTAGTATTAGCAGGGCCATCAGAATATGTTGTGATTAATGCTCGGACAAATGCAATACCTCTGATTGGAATAACTCGTCCTAATTATCATTCTGTAATTGTTGTTAATGCTGATAGTCCCATTAAATCTGTTGCCCAACTGAAAGGCAAAAGTATCGCAATGTCATATATCGGTTCTACAGGGGGTCATCTGGGCGTAACGAAATTATTAATGGAAGCAGAATTAGATCCTAAATCTGATTTGAATATCCAGATGTTAGGAGATGATGGCAGTCTAGAAAGTTTGAAACAAAGAAAGGTTGATGCCTGGGGAGGGTCTACTTCAGACTATGATTTTCTCCTCAGAACAGAGAAAGCATCAGAAAATGATTTTCCGATTCTAGCTAAAAGTGCTTTGTTACCTAGTGATGTAATTATTGTTAGGAATAAATTAGATTCTCAAGTAGTTGAAGAGTATAAAAATCTTATTATTAACAATCAAGAACAATTAGTAATAGCTTTGGCAAGAGGAAAATCTACAAAGAAATATAATAATTCTGAACTTGTACTTGTTAATGATGCTGATTACGATTTAATTCGTCATGTTTATAAGGCAATTGGAGAAGGTGATTTAATTTCACAATAATTTATCGTTATTCAAAAGTAAATTGTAATTTTAATAACTTTTATTTATGGAGTAATTTAAACAAAAAAGTCATCAAGTTTAATTCAGGTAAAAAGTTTTAATTTTTCGAGAATAGGGAATAGTTTAACAAGGGGCATCAATGTTAGTTTATTATATAATTGAGTAATTTAGCTAAATTTACAGGGGAAAAAAAGCATGAAACGGCGTCACTTTATTGGATATACTTTACTTCTTATTACGAGTTGTTCTGTAACAACAATAGAGAATAAACCAGAAATACTAAGATTTGCAGTGACGGATGTTGTGGAAGAAGAAAAATTGAAACTTGATTATGAGGCATTTCGTGCTGCTCTAGAAAAAGTATTAGCAACAAAAATAGAGTTTTTTCCAGTTGATAGTTTTGGCATGGCGGCGGCAGCTTTACAGTTAAATCAAGTTGATTTGTTATTAGCAGGACCGTCGGAATATGTTGTGATAAATGCTCGTACAAATGCAATACCTCTAGTTGGAGTGACTCGCCCTAATTATCGTGCTGTTATTGCCGTTCCTGCTGATAGTCCAATTAAATCTGCTGCTCAATTGAAAGGTAAAACTTTAGCATTGTCAGATATTGGTTCTACAAGCGGTCATCTTGGACCGACAAAACTATTGATCCAAGCAGGATTAGATCCTAATTCTGATCTGAAAATTCTGATGCTGGGAGATGATGGTAGCCTGGAACATTTTAAACAAGGAAAGGTTGATGCTTGGGGAGGATCTGCTGTAGACTATCAATATCTTCTGGAGACTGAAAATGTATCAGAAAATGATTTTTTGATCATAGCTCAAACTGATTTATTACCTAGTGATGTAATTATTGTTAGTGAGAAGCTAGATTTTCAAGTAGTTGAAGAGTATAAAAATCTTATTGTTAAGAATCAAGATAAATTAATAGCTGCCTTAGCAACGGGAGAGTCTACAAAAAAATACAAAGGTTCTAAATTAATAGCTGCTAATGATACAGATTACGATCTGATTCGTGATGTTTATCAGGTAATTGGAGAAGGTGATCTAATCTTAAAATAATATAGAGAACATAAATTCAAAAAAATAAGTCCGGTGTTTTCCGGTTAAAAAGACCTAATTTTTGAAATTAAAAAAGACATAAAAATATCTAACATTTCAGGGTGCCAAATTTTCTTTGTTAGTAAATAAGTAGGTATATCTCAATTAAACGTAAAAAAAATGTAGTGGCTAGGTTTATACAAAATCCTTTATCTCACAGGAACAAAGCCCGTCAAAACCCACCCCTATTTGCTTAAAAACAATGATACAGCGGTTGGCTTTGCTATGAGCTACAGTCCAATATTCTTAGTTTTTTACTTCTGACTTCTGCCTTAAAATAGGTATACCTCATTACATCGGAAAGTGCTGTATCTAATAAAAATATAAATTTTTATGCAATCTGAAGAAGATAATTATTCCCAATATATAGAAGTTAATTCTTCTTTAATAAATAAGATGCCACAGCCAAAGAGCATTTGGAAACTGCCACGCAAATTTAAGATCAATAGGATAAATAATTTATTAAAGCGTCTGAGTATTGCTCAAAAATTTGGTTATAGCTATGCCATAGCGATTGGTGTTGCAGTAATTGGAATTAGTATAGGTTTAATAATTTCAGAATATTATGAAAAGCAGGCGCTAAAAACATTAAATATTGCAGACAAACAAAGTAAAATTCTAAATGATTTGGAAACATCTATATTGGGGATGACTTCCCATCCTCAAAATTTAGTTCCAGCATTAACTAGAAAGATTTGGTTTGATTTTGAGAAAGCAAAATTTTTAGGATATGTTAGTAGAGTAAAGAAAAATTTAGAAGAAATTGCTATTTTTATAGATACTAATCCTAACGATTTAGCTGTAGAAATTAGGGAATATCAAGAACTATTAGAATCTTATACAACAGTCACAAACAATTATGTAGATAGAATTAAATCCCTATGGAAAAAAATTGACCCACCTAATTTAAAACCAGAGGAAGTGCCTCAAGCGCAACAAGCAATTATTGTTTCATTAACTGATAGGGAAGCTACTCAAATAGATCTAAAATTGGAGCGTTTATCGGGAAAACTAATCTCTATTATCAAAGTAGCAGATGAGCAATATTTTCAAGCTCATTCTAGTTTTAATGAGGTAATTAACTTACAAAGAAGAATTATTTTTATTAGTATTCTTATTTCCGTAGGTACAGCAACATTTTTAGCAATTTACATCAGCAATGTAATTGCCGATCCTTTAAAACAAGTGACTGAAGTTGCTCAAAGAGTTACTAAAGAATCTAATTTTCAGCTACAAGCTACTGTGAATACAAAAGATGAAGTTGGGTTATTAGCTGTTTCTTTAAATAAACTTATTTTGTGGGTAGGAGAATATACTCATCAGCTAGAAATGTCTCAAAAAACTTTAGAAAATCGCGTGGAAGAACGGACTATTGAACTGACTCAAACACTAGAGCAACTTCAAGAAACTCAATCCCAACTTATCCGAACAGAAAAAATGTCGAGTTTAGGGAAAATGGTAGCTGGAGTTGCCCATGAAATTAATAATCCAATTAACTTTATTTATGGGAATACTAGATATGTTGAAGAATATGCTGAGAGTTTATTAGAGTTAGTAGATTTATATCAGAAGCATTATCCTGAAGTCAACCCAGAAATTGAAGATTATCTAGAAGAAATTGACTTAGATTTTTTAACTAAAGATTTATTGAAAATTTTATCTTCTATGAAAAATGGTGCAGAAAGGATTCGACAAATTGTTCAGTCTTTAAGAAATTTTTCTCACTTGGATGAGTCAGACATTAAATCTGTTAATCTTAATGAAGGTATTGAAAATACTCTGGTAATTTTAAATCATAAACTTGACTCAATAAAATTAATAAAAAACTATGGAGATTTATCTTTGGTTGAGTGTTATCCAGCCAATATAAATCAAGTATTTATGGATATAATTGGTAATGCTATTGATGCCATTAACGAACCAGAATTTCAATTGCAAGTAAGTCAAATAGATTTTGTTCCTACTCTAAAAATTCAGACTGAAACAATAGATGTTGATCGAGTAAAAGTAAGTTTTTGGAATAACGGTCCACTAATACCAGCAAATATTATAGACAAATTATTTGACCCATTTTTTACTACTAAACCTGTTGGTCAAGGTACAGGTTTAGGACTGACAAATTCCTACCAAATTATTAAACAACATGGTGGAAAAATTGAAGTAATTTCTAATTCTGAACAGGGAACAGAATTTACTATTACTTTGCCGACTAAAATACCTCAGTAGAAAATAAAAATCAGGAGACAGGAGTCAGGAGTCAGGAGTTAGAATAAATAGTTTAAATATCATTCTCCTAACTCTCACCTAGTTATTTATTACTAATTATCCCAAGAGGATATTATTGTTAATCATAAATCTGTATTTTTACTGAATCTTAACCTGAATTTATTCAAAATTTAACTAAGAGATGTTAGGCTTATTAATATTAGAGTAATTTCAGGGAAACAAAAAAGCTAAAGCTTAGGATTGATAGGTAATTGTAATCAATATACTCACAAAAAACTAGAGTCATTATTTATTAGGTAGCAAAATGTTACAAACTAAATGTAAAATTTCTAAATTTAGACAAGTTTCAATTAATAGAACTTGTAATCACACATTTTCTGTCGCCATTAAAAAACCAAGATATAGATACAACTACGATGGTTTTGTTTCTAGTACATCTAAGCCTAAGTTAGTTTCCTTAGTTCAAGTTGTAGAACTTTAAAAATTCTGTATTAAATCAATTATAGAGATTAATTTTTTCATAGGTCTATTTGCCTAAACCTTAACGGTATAAATTTTTAAGTGGATAGAATATTAGAGCAGTTGCCATGACTATTAAGACTTATATCATCTGTGGTTAATTTGTGAGAAAAAATGGTAGGGGTTTGGTTTCCAAATCCCTTATGTGGGTTTGGAGACCAAAGCCCTACGGTAAAATCTTACAACCTATTCAGGATTGCTATAGAATAGCTGAAGCATTTGACTTCTACTATATTTTCCACCCAACACAAATACCTCATCTTCAATTCTATTTCCATTCATCCCAAGTATTATTAAAAATAGAAGTTTCAGGAAAAGCTGTGGGATTTCCATTTTCCTGCAAACGACCTTGTAATATTTCTAATTCCCATTCTTTAGAAGGCATATCATCAATTAATTCATAAGGAAAAATACCCCTTTCTAAAGCAAAGTCAATTGTTGTACCAGCAGCAGCTCCAGCAGACCATTCAAAAGAATGAACTCGATAGGCAGCAGCAGCAATATAACTTGTGGCAATACTCTTTCCAGCTACTAACAAATTATCAATTTTTTGGGGAATCATTGCTCGTAAAGGTATTTGAAAAGGATAGGCAGAACCCTGACCGCGCCTAATACCAGCTCTTTCAGTATTACCTGGTGCTTCTGCCGGACTTTTTGTCATGCAAGGATGAAAATCTATTGCATAATGACCGATACCTACACTATCAGGAAAAATCGTTGATCTTGCTCTTTGAGGCATTTCTTTCATTGAATTAATTTGTGCATCTGGAGGTACAAAAGCAGCAACACTTCCCCACAAATAATGCAACATATCTGGGGGTAAATTTTGCAGATAAAAATTATCCCGAAAATTCTTTTTAGCAATATCAATTTCTGCTACAGCAAAACCTTCTGGATGAGTTTTGCCGACACGACCAATAATGCGTCGCCCCTCTCGCATATAAGGATATTTCGACAAACCATGAGCTGTTCCCATCGGCGCATCAAACCCAGTCAATAAACGATGATTTGGATATTTATTCTTAACCCCTTCCCCTAACTGGGAGTCAGTAGTGCCCTCAACCAACCAATGAAAATAACCGAGAGCATTTTCCTCACCTCGACGGAGAGTTTCGGCACGCAAACCGCCCATCCAACCTCCCGGTTGCAGTTGGCCTGTAGCTTGTAGTTGTCCCCGACTATAAATCAAATTATCGTCGCGGTTTCCAGGGCGGTAGTCATTACCCCAAGTCCAATTTTGCATGGAAATGTCGCCGGGAAAGATAGTTCGTTCTCTGTAGTTAGCTGGTTGGGGTGCGTCTGGTTGCATCGACCAAATTTGCCGATAAGTGAAAACTAAGTTGAAATTAGCTAGTCTTGATAATTCATAACTATAATAGGGAGCATATTTAGAATAAAATGGCGGTTCCACATGAATTTGAGGTGTTTCAGTCGCCTGCATCGCGAAGGTATAGGTAAAACCTTGAGTGCAGTAGGAGTCTCTCCTGTCAACGGGGGATGAGGGGTCAACATAAGTTTGAGGATCGATACCGAGACGATAGGGAACATCTGCGAGAGCAATAATTTCTCCAGTTTCCGTTGCTTCCACAACATACCAGTCTGCACCACCTGTTTTATCTGGGGATGGTTGGGGTATAAATTGAATTATGGTTTTGTCAAATCTTGCTGAGTTTTCGTAGCGGTAAGCATCTTCGATGATTTGAGATAAAGGTTCGGTGTTTATGGGTGGGGTGTTAGCTGCTGGTTGATGTTGGATGGCGATCGCTCTATTAATTTGATTATTAGAAATGTCTAACTCTTTGACAACAGTATTGGGAAACCATTTTAATGTGCCTCCCCCTTTTTTGGCAGCATCTTCTAACATCTCAAATAAGATACCGTGACCATCATAAGGCATAAAACAGGAGACACTTACCCAACAAGTGCCGGGATTTAATCTACCGTATTTTTCTTCAATGCGTTCCCGTAATTCTAGATAACCACGGGGATAAAATAGGAGACTACGTTGAGTTCCGCGTTCGTCGAGAGCGGAAGTGCCTTGGGAGGAAATTTGACCGCCTACCCAGTCGGTTATTTCTGTTATACAAACGGTGCGCCCTACTAATAGTGCTTCGTAGGCAGTTGCCGCTCCTGATAACCCGCCACCAATGACTAAAATTTCACAGGTTTCTTCTTTGTCTGGGGTGCGGGGTGGTGCTGCTAAGGTGGGGGCGATAGTTGGAGTTAAGGAAAATAAGCTGAGAATTAGACTAATTATTGATTTGGTTTTTTTGAGCATAATGAACTGTTAATAATCAAATACTCAAATTTTAGATTAATTTGAACAAACTTGATTTCGAGTCCAATATATTTTTATGGCCAATTGAATATAGCAGTTTTTTACCTCGTGAGGTACATAGAACGATCCCCCTAAATCCCCCTTAAAAAGCTATGCCTTACTCACATATTTCTTAACAATCTCTGATTATTATACAGTAATTATTTGAGGGTAAAGCTTGAAAAAAGTTAACCATAATCTTAAAAAAAGTTAAAATTTGAGACTGATGCAAGAGGTATATTAAAAATGAAACAGAAATGATGGGATCAGAAAAAATCATGACTAATTGGGCAACAGAGGAACTAAAATATATAGATTTAGGCGATCGCCGTCGTCACATACGATTAATCAAAATGGTGTCAGACTTAGCAGCACAACCAAATGCAAGTGTGCCACAAGCGTCAGGAGACTGGGCAGGAACCCAGGGAGCTTATGACTTTTGGTCAAACAAACGGGTGAAAGCAGAAAAAATTAGATGTGCTCACCAAAAAAGTACCCTGGAACGAGTCCTTAAACATCAGACAATTGTAGTAAGTCAAGACACCAGTGAGCTAAATTTTAGCCATCATAATAGTAAAAAAGGAATGGGGCATCTAGATAATAAAAACTGTAGAGGACTGAAAATACACTCAGTTTTTTGTGTCAGCCCACAAGGAGTACCATTAGGAGTGCTACATCAACAGGTGTGGGCAAGAGATATGAAAAAAATCGGCAAAAAACATTCTCGGAACAAAAAAGAAATCAAAGAAAAAGAAAGTCAGCGATGGTTAAAAAGTCTGTCAATAACTGAAGAAGTGATTCCTGAAAAAGTAAGAGTAGTAACAGTAGCAGACCGTGAAGCAGATATTTATGAATTTTTGGCGGCTCCGAGACAAGTAAACAGTGAGCTTTTAATTCGAGCTCATCATAATCGCCTGGTCAAAAAAGAAAAATCTATGGAGAAGTTAAAGACAGCGATCGCTGCTGAGGCGAAAGTGGGAGAAACTTCTCTAGAATTACACAGAACTCCGTCAAGAGATTCGCGTATATGTCACTTAACTTTACGGCAAATGTCTGTAGAACTTCAACCACCTCAAACACACATCAACTATAATGATTTGAAGCCAATTCCAATACAAGTGATTCTGGCAGAAGAAGAAAACCCGCCCAGAGGAGAGAAGCCTATAAGTTGGTTGTTATTAACAACTTTAAAAATTAATGACTTTAATGATGTCATACAATGCTTACGGTGGTACAGCTATCGCTGGTTAATAGAGCGTTATCACTATGTACTAAAAAGTGGCTGTGGCGAGTGAAAAACTGCAATTAGAAACTGCCGAGAGGATTGAAAGAGCCTTAGCTACTTATACAATTGTCGCTTGGCGATTGTTATGGCTGACATATGAAGCTCGCTACAATCCTGAAGCACCTGCTGACACAATACTCTCAACCATAGAATGGCAAGCACTGAGCATGTACAGTGAATAAAACTTCTACTCTGCCCAAGCATCCGCCTACCATCAAAACTTGCATATTTTGGTTAGCGGCGTTGGGCGGTTTTTTATGCCGGAAAAGAGATGGATTTCCCGGAGTGAAAACTATTTGGCAGGGGTTACGACGATTGCACGACATAGTAAAAGGTTGGCAAATAGCTAGAGAAGGTTAATTTTGGAGTTCAAGCATCCTGCTGGTTACAAGCTGGAAGTGATATCATAAAGCTGATGATAGGACTCTGTTGAGCACTTCATGCGGAATCCGTTCGCATTCCCTAATTAAAATGACTATAGCTCCCGGTAGGAAAGGCATTTGATTTTGACTTTCTGTGAGTTTTTTTGCCATTATTCTATGGCTGGAAATGATGGCAGACTTCAAAAATGTTAACTTTTTTCAAGCTTTACCCTCAAATAATTACTGTACAATAATCAGAGATTGTTAAGAAATATGTGAGTAAGGCATAGCTTAAAAAGGGGGACTTCCAGTTCCCCCCTTCTCAAGGGCTCTATGCTTTACCCATAAGTCTTGAAAGGGTTGTGCTGCAATAAAAATAAATACTCGGGCCATAATTTTGAGTGATTTTCATAACGGAAGAAGAATTTAGGCGATCGCAGAACTATTATGAGGCAATCTACCTAGATGCC
>JBCDJM010000170.1:0-16038 GCA_038747755.1 Cyanobacteria bacterium P01_H01_bin.35 | reverse complement strand
TAGTGATAAAAAAAAGTTCCATCTTCAACCATTACCAAATCTTCCCACACTTCCCACACTTCCCACACTTCCCACACTCCCCACACTCCCCACCCTCCTCCCTCGTTATTTATAACTATTCAACCGGACATGATATTACTCAAGTTTTACCATCTTTGCATACTACATTTTGTCGTGCGGAATGTGGGTTCTATCCTTATTTGAAATGACTATACCATTATCAATGGTATTATTTTTCATGTTTCCTCGCAAGCAAAATTTATTCCCCCAAACAAAAGACATAGCACTATACCAAAAATTTACCAAACTGATATTTTAGAGATAAATTTATGCTGATAAAAATCAGGAATTAGATGTAAGAATTTGACTATTCCTTAAAAGTCTATAATATAGCAGTCTACCTTGATTCACTCTAACTTTTTCCTGATACTAATTCACTTTAAAAAATTCACAAATTCTTTCCCACTCTTAGATGTAGAAAAATCATCCCAAATTAGCATATTATCAAACTTTAGAGTCTATCACATCTTACTTTTAACTTTTAACTTTTAATTTTTGAGTGCGGTTATCATCTTAATAAGATAAATTTTTTTCTCCTTTCCCTATTCCCTAAAAATCTACAATCTCTGAGAAATACAATTAGCTTTCATTAATCCTAGAATCTGCTTATCTCAAATAATTTTTTCTTTCTTTGATTCTTTAGTTCTTTCCGCCTTTATTCCCTCTAACTTTTTCTTGATACTAATTCATTGCAAATATTCCACAAACTTTATGCGTATAAGAGACTGTTTGTAAAACAAATATTAAGAGAGCTTAGAGTGACTAAAATCTAAAATAGGTAAGACTTCAAAATGTTAAAATCTGGTAAATATCCAGAGGAGGAAAAGTACATACTATTCCTAGATTTTTAAGTGACAAATAGTTGTCTTAATTTCTTATTTCTTATTTCTTATTTCTTATTTCTTATTTCTTATTTCTTATTTCTTATTACCTGTTCCCTATTTCCTTTTTATATTTCCTGATACATTCAATCTCTAAGAATTATCCACAATTACTCTAGTATCAAAGTTTAGAGTCTATAAAATCTTACTTTTGACCTTATAAATTTCCGGGTGAGTGTAACAAACTCTTGTAATAGGAAAGTAGACTCCATGCTTAACTCAGGTAGAAAATTTTTCTCCTCCACAGAAATAAAAAACAGCTCCTGTAGTTCCATGGAATCTTTGCCAATAAAAATCAACTAAAAACAAACCTCTATTATATAGATAAATAAGCAAAATATGAATGTTTCTAAGACAGCCATCTTAACCCTTGCTGCCCTCAGCTCCCAAAATTTAACTGCTGAGGCAAAAGCTACTCCTAATATTAATCCCTACTCTCAGACAACTCCACCAGAAAATAGCAATTTTACTGAGTCTATTAATATTAGTAGTTTGCCTTCTATTGAATCAATTACTCGTCCAGAAATATTAGTAAGTCAAGCCTATAATAACCCTAAATTGATGGCTCCTTTATCAACTCCAAACCTACATCAAATTCGAGGAATTTTAAACAATAGTTGGTTAGGAAAGATAGTAGAATTTTCAGCAGAAAATAATCATCAATTTCGGCAAGTTGCTTATCAAATTGCTTTACAAACAGATGCAGAATCAGAAGCTACTCTCGATCTTAATCCTACCCTAACTTTATTAAATACTTTATTATTAGTTGCCACTTTATTACCTCCTGTAACTATTAGCTTTTTTTGGTTAGTCAGAAGATTAGTAATTAAAGAATTAGTAGGTGAAGTTAATAAGCGGTTAAAAAAAATTAGTGAATTAGAATCAAATCTGAATCAATCCCAAAAATTATTTACGGAATTAGAGAATCACATAGTTACTGCCAAAAAGTCAATTGAATTTATTCATCAAGAAGCTAAGATATCAAAATCATCTGTAGAACAAATAGAAGCTTTAAAGTCTCAGTTTTTAATGCAGCTACAAGTGATTATTTCCGAAGCTCAAGAAGCCAAACATCAGGCTATTCAACAAATTAATTATCCTGTCAATTCAACCACTAAATCTTTTAAAAATACTCAGGAATCAAAATCATCTGAAAAACAGCCTGCTATGATTGCTGATGATTATTTAAAACTAGGAGAAAAGCAGTTTTCTGAAGGTCAATATAATCAAGCTTTAGCAACTTTTGAAAAAGCTATTTCTCTTAATTCAGGTTTAAGTGAAGTTTGGTTTAAGCGTGGTAATGTTTTTGTAAAATTGCAGCGTTATGCTGATGCTCTTACTGCTTACGATAGGGCTACTGCAATTAATTCTGATAGATTTGAATATTGGTTTAATCGTGGCAATGTTTTTGTCAAGTTAGAGCGTTATTCTGAAGCATTAGCTTCCTATGATAAATCTCTTTCTCTTAAGCCAGATCATGTAGAAATTTGGCTAAACCGAGGTATCTTACTCAAGAAATTACAACAATATAATGAGGCACTTGTTTCATATCAACAAGCTCTTTCAATTCAACCTAAAAATGTTGATATTTTACATAATCTAGGTGCTTTGTTAGGAAGGTTAGAGCGTTATGAAGAGGCGATCGCTACTTTTGATAAAGCTCTAAAAATTCAACCAAATAAATTTGAAATTTGGTATAACAGAGGTAATTTACTGGGAAGGTTGCAATCTTTTACTGAAGCAATTGATTCTTATGAAAAAGCTCTGAAAATTCAACCAGATAGATATGAACTTTGGTACAACAAAGGGGCTGTTTTGTGGCAAATAGAAAAATATAAAGAAGCAGTTAATTGCTACGACCAAGCAATTAAATTAATGCCAGATGATTATGAAGTTTGGCATAATCGAGGAGTAGCTTTGGGTGCTTTAGAAAAACATGAGGAAGCAGTTAATTCTTATGATCGAGCAATTAAAATTTACCCCCAATGTTATCAAGCTTTTCTGGGTAAAGCAGAAGCATTATTGAAGTTAGAAAAGTATGAGGAAGCTTTAAGTGCTTGTAATTATGCTATTGCTATTAATAAGGAACGTTATGAAGGTTGGTTATGTCAAGGTCGGGTATTAGAAAAATTGTCAAGTTATGCAGAAGCTTTGACGGCTTATGACCGAACAATTGCTATTAATAATAATAGTTATGAAGCTTGGGGAAGAAAAGGTATAGTCTTAGAAAAAATTAAACGATATAAAGAAGCTTTGGCTTCTTATAACCGCGCTATTGCTATTAAACCGGATGACTCAGAATTTCAGTTAAAACGTCGTACATTATTGTCAGAATTACAAGGAAAAGAAGTTGTAAATGAGATAAATAAATCTAATTTACCAGCAAATTTAGATGTTAGTAATGACCAGGATCAAAAACTCAAAAAAAGTCAAAAAAATAATCCTATTCTTGCACAGACTGGAAAAAGAATTAATGGCGATCGCTAGATTCTTAATTTTCTTAAGTTGGGGAGTAGTAAATAGAGGATATCTTGGTTTGGCAATAGGATAAAATTAAAGAGTCACAGTTTCTATTCCCTACTCCCTACTCTCCTACTATCTTTTTTAATTGGATATTATTTAGTATGGTTGTTAACTCAAAACTTAACTAGAAATATGGATTTATCGCCTAATAGTTATCAGATAAATTTCTATAATTATTAATTTAGGAGTAGAAGATGAGAATGCAGAACATTACTATAGTATTAGACTCTCATTTTATTAAGCTCTAGAAAAAATCGCTGATACCAATTGCACTTCTCTAAAAATTGTCATATCATAATATATATTTAGTCTAATCCGCTCTTGTGTATGATGTTTTATTCAATAAAATAACTTTCAGAGGTAAAAATAAATCAGATAGCATCTGATCAAAACTAATCCAAAATATTGCAATTGAATAAAGGGAAAACTCTCAGTTAAACAGTGAAAGTCTTCCCTCGCTTCAAACAAAAATAAATTTTTCAGCAGACCCTAATTAAAAATAGAACAATAGAAAACTTCAGCTAACTTTCTTCAATCTCTGTTGTTCCACAGGGCTATTTCGTTCTAATTTCTTAATTTCTGTGCATTAACGAAAATCTTATGGCTTTTTAAGAATTGAAGGTTATATCAACCAATATCTAAAAGCTAGTAAAATCATAACTTGATTCTAGAATGAAATAGCCCTGCTTGTTCCAAGTTAACAACAAAAATTACAACCAGAATAATCAATCAACCTTAGCAAGAATAGTGCGGTGACGGTGAGTATTACAAATTATTTTCGGAGCTGAAAAACCAGCATCAACCAACTCCTTTTCAATATCCAAAGAAAAATATTCATCCAAATAAGGCTCCGTACTCTTCAACAAAGTAAAAATCTGAGGAGCCATAGTAGCATAAACCTCAGATTTAGGATTCATATCCATAATAGCAATACTACCATTTGAACGTAATAACCGCCTTGCCTCCTGAAAGATTTTTCGAGTAGCAATTTGTGGTAATTCATGGCATACCAAAGAGATAGAAATTAAATCAAAAGAATCATCAGGTAAACCAGTTGCTTCAGCAGCAGCATGAACCCAATTAATATCCAAATTTTGCTGTTGAGAACGATACAAACCAACTGCTAAAAAATAAGGTGATAAATCTACTCCTGTAAACTTAGCTTCAGGGAAAACTTTTTGCAGTGAAAAAGTATTTAAACCCGCACCACATCCGAAGTCTAAAATATCATTTGGTGCAGTAATTTCTGCTTTTAAAATATCAAGAAAACTTTTACGGAGTCTAGCATCTCCACCAATACCTTCTTCCGGCCAAATACCTGCATGAACTGCTAAAGCTGCAACTTCTTCTTCCATAGCTGCTTGCCAACTCAGATTACCTTTTTCATAAGCATGGAATGAAGTAAAATAATATTCTGGGTATGCCAAATTAGGATTATTTACCTCTTCCCATTCTCTATCCCAATTACGTTCGGAAAGTTCTTTTACTTGTTTACGCCAAGGAACACCAATTTTTTCTGCACGTTTAATAATCATCTTTCGTGCTTGAGTTTTAGCAAAATTAGCTAGTGGTTTAATGGAGAGAATTCCATTGACTAATTTTGTAGCTAAATTAGGTTGAGGTTTGAAAGTAGTAGTCATTTCAGTTATCAGTTATCAGCTTTTTCAGTTATCGGTTATCAGTTATCAGCTTTTTCAGTTATTAGTTATCAGCTAGGAGAGATACAGCAATTTTCAAATTGATTAACCACATTGCCATAACTAAAATATTGTAGGAATAGAGTTTTTTTTCTGGCTTTATATATTTTTTCATCATATTTACTCAGATTAATTTATTCAGTCTAAACTAATTTATTGAATAATTTGATATGGCTTCAAGAATTTCACATTCATCTATAAGTTACTTAAATTTTTATCTAATAAACTATTTTTCTATGTAATTCTTGAAAAACCTTCTCTTGGAGATACCTTTGGTACTACTAAATTATACGAAATGTACGGACTATAGGGATGATCTGCTTCACCAATGTCAATATATGCAACAATAATTGGTCGATTTGACTGTCTCCAATTTAATCCCGTAAAGTAGAATGATAGCAATGAAATAATAATAGCCAAAAACGAGAATAATGTTCTTATCTCATCTAGCAATGTTTTTATCTCATCTGATGAAAAAATCATACAAATATAATGTGAAATAGTCTTAAATTTTCTACCTATATTTAGAGAATTTTTAGTTTTTCAGAAAATTATCAAGTATCAAGACATCAAAATCAGGTAAACAGAATTAATTACACAAATATTTTTTTTAATTTGTCATCTACAAATAACTGATAACTGTTGTTAATCTTTTTGAGCTACCAATTATATTCAGTAAATTATTATTCTGTTTAAACTATTAACTAATAACTATTAGCTGATAACTGATAACTGATAACTAATAACTGAATATCAGCGTTGTAAATTTCTTGGATCTAGAGCATCTCGTAACCCATCTCCTAATAAATTAAAAGCTAATACTGTCAGAATAATTAATAATGCTGGAGGCCATACTAACCAAGGTTGTAATACTAAAATTGAAGCATTTGTGGCCAAAGACAACATATTTCCCCAGGAGGGATCTGGTTGTTGAATACCTAAACCAATCAAACTTAAGACTGATTCTGAGATAATAAAGCTAGGAATGGCTAAAGTTGCCGAAATAATTACATAAGTTGCCGTTTGGGGTAATACATGACGAACAATAATATAAAAAGAATTCGCCCCCATCGCTCTTACCGCTTGGACAAATTCTCGTTCTTTGATAGATAATACTTGTCCACGAATCACCCTAGCTAACCCTGCCCAACTAATAAATGAAGTAATCACTACAATCAACAGAAATCTTTGGGCACTGGTTAAACCAGGAGGCAATACAGCAGCGAGTGCTACTAATAAATAGATACCTGGAATTGTCATTAATACTTCAGCGAAACGCATCAAAATACTATCTATCCAACCACCAAAGTAACCAGAAATTCCCCCAATAATCATTCCCAAGGGAAAGTAAATTGTAATTCCTACTAAACCAATAAATAAACTAATCCTACCACCAAAAAGTAAACGACTAAATTGGTCTCGCGCTTGTTCGTCAGTACCTAATAAATTAAATTTCCCTTCGCCTGTAGTTCCGAATAAATGTCTATCAAAGGGCAAAATACCAAAGAGTTTATAGGGTGTTCCTCGAACAAATAAACCTAGAGGGGATGGTTTATCTAAGTCCACGTTTAATTCACGCAGTCCAGTTTCTAAATCTACTGGGCCTTGAGTTGTGGGGTAAACGTGGGGTCCAATAAATTCACCTGCTTGGTTTTGCCAGTAAATTTGAGTAGGTGGTAGTAGGGAACCGTTGGGTTGAGATGAGTAGGGATCGTATGGAGCAATAAAGTCAGCAGCAATTACTACTAGATAAAAAATTAATAGTAATAATGCACCAAATCTTGCTAAAGGATTTTTTTTAAGATTTTTCCACCATTTCATTGATTTAATAGGGAGTAGGGAGTAGGGAATAGGGAGTAGGGAAGAAAAGAAAAAGAGATAGATTTGGGAACTATGACTCTTACCGGAAAGAGTTATATAGAAATCCTATAATAGGTTGTAAAATTTTATTGTAGGGGTTTGGTTTCCAAATCCCTTATGTAGTATTTTATTTCATAATACAGATTTTATATCAACCAAGAAAAAATTATCAAGATAATTAGCCTTAAAAAAAACTTTTTCCTCGTTTCTATTGATAACTAATAACTTAAATGACTCCTAAAATCATAAAATAGCTAATTACTCATATCTGAGATTATGTATACCTATTTTATATAGCATCTTTTTTGAGATGTAAACTAAATCTCCTTATTTAGTAACTCTTTCAGCACTCTAGATATTTACGAATCATTTAAAATACTAACTATACATCAATATATATTTATAATTCTATCTTTCTAGCTCCCAACCCTCCCCACACTCACTACAGTTCCCACCCTACTAACACTCTGCTTTTTTCAATAAACCCTATCTATAAGTTCAATATTCTCTATAAGTTCAATATTCAATATCTCTCTCTCCCCATCCCACCATCTCCCCTTCTTCATCCAGAGGGTTATAAAAAAAAGAACCAGTTTGAGGTGGTAATTTAGGATTTAATACAACTTCCACAATACTTTTCAAAACTCCTGTCAAAGGAATTGCCAATATTACTCCTAATAGTCCTCCTATTTTACCACCTAATAGTAATGCTGCAAAAATAATTACTGGGCTAAGTCCGGTTAAATTACCCATGATTCTAGGAGCAACTATATTATCCTTAACTTGTTGCATAGCGATCGCTACTATTAATACTTTTAATGTCAACCACCAATCTATAAATGCTACGATAATACCTACAGTGCCAATGCCTAAAGTTGCTCCAATAAATGGAATTAATTCCATTGCACCTATAAATACTGCAAATAATAGGAAATATGGAACTCCTAAAAACCAAAAAGCTATAGATAAAGTAGTTGCCATAAATAAGCCTAATAGCAACTGCCCAGAAACAAAACTTTGAAGATTTCCTTCTAGGGATTGTGTAAATACATCTCGTACTTTTGGAACAATAATACTGGTAAGATTATCCCACACTCTTTCTCCATCTAAGAGCATATAAAATGAGATTACTAAGATTAAGATTAAGTCGAAAAACCAATTAACAGTTCCTAATACTAAACCAAAACTTGTAGCAGCGATCGCCTCTATTTCTTCTTGAACTTTGACTGATAGTTGCTGTTGCAAAATTCCGACATCGAAGGGTAAATTATTAAGTTCACTCCAGGCTTGAAATTCAGTCAATTGTAATCTTGCAGAGTCTAACAAATCTGGAAAATTTAACCACAATTGTCGAGCTTGATTAAAGACTGGTGGCACAATAGTTAGACCAATAACTAAGACTATTAAAGCAGCTATTAAATATACTAAACCTGCTGCTAAACTTCGAGGTAAAAATATTTGTAATTTAGCCACTGGATAGTTAAGCAAAAATGCTAGTAATCCTGCAGTAATTAAGATACTAACTATTTCACCTACATAACTTATTGCCCCAATAGTAAACCACCCTGCCACTAATAATAAAAGCCATGTAATTAAAAATCGTTGAACAGGTGAAAATATAATATTCATAAGCAAAATTATTTGTATATTTAGCACTCATATAAAATCCGGGTAATTAGTTATCCTATCGCTTTAGGAGTCAGGAGTTGTAGGGGCGATTTCCGTTCCGGAATACTTTCCTTCGGAATGCTCTGCAAACGTAAACGCGTAATTAGGAGCATGAAAAACGGAAATCGCCCGTACAGGAGTCAGGAGAAAGAAAAGATTGGAACTAACAAAATTTTAGAATTCGTATTCAAGAAAATCTATATTCATAGAAAGTAATAAGTGCAATTACTGTATAGCCGTATTTTATATCATAACAAGTCAACTTTACTAAAGCAGATATATGGAAAAAAATAAAACTATTTACCTAGAAATAATTTAGGTTTTGAGGTAATTAATGTATAATAATTGAGTTTGAAAAAAAGATTATTTCTGAACTAAAAAGATGGTATTGAATCTATTAATTATGACCAATAAATAAGGTAAATAGTCTCCCCTATCAAGGAGATGAAAAATAAAATTATAGTTTTCAAGCCTCCATATTTTAGGAGGTACTGTTAACGCAGTTACGACCCAGGAGGCTAACTGTTAACGCAGTTCCTCTGCAAGAGGCTAACTGTTAACGTAGTTCCTCTGCAAGAGGCTAACTGATAACTCAATTAAACGCCAATCTTTTGAGAAGACTTATGCTCCACGACAAATACATTTGAGTAAAGATTAGCAATTACTTGCTTACCTTGCTGTGTTAGTGATAAATATTTCAGCGCTCTTTCTATATAAGGATGAACCCCTTGCCAAAAAAACTGGGGATAATTATCAAGCAGATCGCTAGGATTTTTATACCCTACCTTTTGGTTAAAACCAGTCTCTTCAAATTCATAAAATAAATAACCTATTTTCTTCAGATAACGAGGGTCACTTAATTGACCTATCAAATCTGCTGCCCGGACTAAACCTGGATAATTAACAGTATCTTGATGATCTGATTCTTTCGGAACAGGAAAGCGAGTTAATTCAATATTTTCTTTAATTATTTCTGCATCAATTAGTTTATGACCACCAAATCTTTCATTAACAAATAATTTTGCTCTATCCACATGATAAGGAGTTAAACTAGCATCGGTACAACCTAAAGGCAAATTAACCATTTCATCTCCCCTACCTGTAGCATACCAACCTTTTTTGTCTTGCCGACAAACTCCTTTTACATATCCAATATCATGGCAAACTAAAGAAATAATATAGTGTAACCAATCTTCACAGGCCACACCTCCTTCTCTAATATGTTTTCCCCGTAAAATTTCTTGACCTACAAGAGTCACTAGGATAGTATGCTCCACATTATGGTAAAGTGCATCACTATTGGCAATATTCTCTAGTGCCATATTTCCTGCCCAACCAATAATTTCTTCGTAATTAGACTTATAACCACCATAAGTCCGATGGTAGCCTTCCTTAATTTTTTCAACAAATGAAGTAATTAGTATTTCGGTAGCATTAAACATATTTTTTAGTTAACTAATTTCTATTTTTTTAGGTTTCATTTTTATTGTAGTTGTTTGAGTTATTTGTTAATTTTTTATTTCATTTTTTCTCTAGTTTGTAATAGTCAAGGTAATTCAGTTAAGTAGACCAGACCAGAGTTAAGAATAGTTTTATAGAAGCCCTAACCGTATCTCCATAAAATAGGTCATCAGGAAAAGCAATTGATAATTTATGGGTAAAAATTGATTGGATGATTTGATTTTGAGAGATATCTAATACACCCCATCTTCGCTACTCCCCATCACCCCATCACCTCATCTACTTTTAAATAGATCCCAAATGGGTTCTATATAAGTTACTATGTAATTTTAATAAATATAATAAAACTATAATTTTTCTTTACAATGTACAATGTAAGTGTAGATAGAGGTCAGTAAATTGAAAAAAGTAAATGTACCAGAAAATATCATAAAAAAGCAACAGAGCGATCGTCTAGATGATTGTAATCAAGCTGAAATTTATAACATAGATGGCCCGGTATTCTATTCTCAAGCACAAGAAGATGAGGAGAAGATTAATGATACCAAAGAATTTCCCGCTCAAAAAAAGAGAGGAGGATCGAAAGGATTAATTCCTGGTATTGCCATTGGTGTGATTGCTAGTGTGGTAAGTATACAGCTACTTTCTCAACCAAAGCAAAATACAGAAGGTAATACCAATTCAACACAAACTACTACAGATCCAGTCGAGACAAACTTGACTCCCACTATGAGTGTGACAGTGGCCAAAGTAGAATTAGCAACAGTAGAACGCACCCTTGATGCTACAGGTAGTGTTGTTGCCTTCGATCTATTACCTGTCTTACCACAAGCGAATGGGTTGCAAATTCAACAAGTCTTAGTAGATGAAGGAGAAAAAGTCACTCAAGGCCAAGTAATGGCTATTTTAGATGACTCCGTTTTAAAATCGCAAATTACCCAAGCAAAATCTCAAGTAGCATCTGCTAGGAGTGGAGTAGAGCAAAGAAGAGCTGCTCACAGTAAAACAAAAGTAGGAGTAGAGCAAGCAACTGCTGCTTGGGAACAAGCAATTGCAGATCGCGATGGTGTCAAAGCTGCTATAGCTCAAGCCAAAGCAGGTAGAGATGAGGCGATCGCTGGCTTAAAGCAAACCCAAGCAAGTCGGGATGATGCCATTGCTGCTCTTAAACAAGCTCAAGCGAGTCGGGATGATGCTGTTGCTGCTCTCAAACAAACTGAAGCAAGTCGTAATGATGCTCTGGCATCTGTAGCTCAAACTGAAGCCAGGTTAGCAGAAGCTAAGGCTAACGAAGAGCAAGCAATGAGAGATTTTGAGCGATATCAAACTTTGAGAGCAGAGGGTGTTGTTAGTTCTCAAGAATTAGAAACTCGTAGCACTACGGTGAAAACAGCAAGAGAAGGAGTACGAGTTGCTGAAGCTAATATTAATAGCGCTAAAGCTAAAGTTGAAATTGCTGATGCTAATATTAGTAGCGCCAAAGCTAAAATTGAAATTGCTGATGCTAACGTTAGTAGTGCCAAAGCTAAAGTTGATATTGCTGACTCAAATGTTAAGAGTGCCAAAGCTAGAGTTGACAGTGCAGAAGCAAATCTCAGTAGTTCAATGGCTCAACTACGGAGTGCTGAAGCCAAAGTTAATAGCGCCAAAGCTAATGTAAGTAGTGCTAGAGCAGAAGTTGAAAGTGCATTATCAAATATTGACAGCGCTATAGCAAATGTTAGCAGTGATGAAGCTCGCTTAGAAGAGAGACAAACTCAGCTAGCACAGACTTTAATGAAAGCACCCGCAAACGGTATAATAGCTGAACGGATAGCTCGTGTTGGTGATGTAACTTCTAGTAGTAAAATGTTGTTTTCAATTATTAAAGACAATCAATTAGAACTACAATTAGAAGTACCAGAAACTCAATTACCACAAGTTAAAATAGGTACAAAAGTTCAAATTACATCAGATGCCGATAGTCGGATAAAAATGTCAGGAATAGTGAGAGAAATAGCACCATTAGTCAATGAAGAAACTCGCGAAGCAACTGTTAAAATAGACCTACCTAATAGTAATTTATTACGATCAGGAATGTTTTTACGAGCAACAATTACAACTGCAACAAATCAAGGATTAAAAATTCCAGCAAAAGCAGTATTACCTCAAGCAGATGGGCAGTCTATTGTTTATGTTTTGCAAAATAATAATCAAGTGAAAGCCGTACCTGTAGAAGTAGGAGAAATTTTGAGTAAAAATAGCGATCTAGCTAATGCAAAAATTGAAATCAAAGAAGGTTTAGAATTAGGCGATCGTGTAGTATTATCGGGAGCAGGCTACCTCAAAGATGGAGATGTTGTAAAAGTAATTGATAAGTAGGGATGTTGCATGAAACATCCCTACAGAGTAGCTTTTTAGGCATCTTTTATGTTATCTTTTACACAGATAGAAAAAGTCATCTTTAGATAATTGAAATAGTTCATTATCAATTATCAATTATCCATTATCCATTAATAAAAATGTCATTTCAATTATCAGCTTGGTCAATTAAAAAACCAGTTCCTACTCTTGTCATGTTCCTAGTTTTAACAGTAGTAGGATTAATGTCTTTCTTTCAATTAGGAGTAGATAATTTACCTAATATTGATATTCCCCTAGTATCAGTCACAGTAACTCAACAAGGAGCAGGTCCTACAGAACTAGAAACTCAAGTGACAAAAAAAGTTGAAGATGCTGTAGCAGGTTTGGGAAATATTGAAACACTAACCTCAGAAGTAGATGATGGAGTCTCCAGCACTATTATTGAGTTTGACTTGGCAGTAGATAGCGATAGCGCTACCAACGATGTGCGTAATGCCATTGAGCAAATTCGGCAAGACCTACCTCGAGATGTTAACGATCCTATCGTTAGAAGAATAGATATAGCTGGAGGTGGACCAATAATGACTTATGCTGTCACCTCAGAGAAACTTTCTGTAGAAGACTTAAGCGAATTAGTTGACAAAGAAATTAGTCGTACTATTCTTAACGTTCCAGGGGTTTCTCAAATCAACCGTATTGGAGGAGTTGACCGAGAAATACTCATTGAACTCAGTCCTGAAAGATTAGAAAGTTTGGGTATTACTGCTACTCAAGTTAACGATCAAATTCGTGCTTTGAATGCGAACATACCAGGAGGACGTTCTCAAATAGGAGGTACAGAAAAAAGTATTCGGACTTTAGGTAGTGCTGATACAGTAGAAGCATTGAAAGAATATCAAATCATTCTACCCTCTGGCAGTGCAGTTCCCCTTTCCAGTGTAGCTCAAGTTATTGACGGTTATGGAGAAACTAGAGAAACAGCTTGGTTTTTAGAAAAAAATAGTTCTAACCAAGACTCAGGAACAAAGAATATCGGCAAACCTGTTGTTGCTTTTGGGGTATCCCGCAGCACGGGAAGTACCCTTGTCACTGTAGAAAAAAATGTGCGGGCAACAGTTGCTCAACTAGAAAAAACATTGCCAGCAGATGTAGACTTGCAACTCATTTTTACTTTGGCAACAGATATTGAAGAATCATATCAAGCATCTATAGATGCTTTAGTTATTGGTTCCATACTTACTGTAGTAATTGTTGGTATATTTTTACGAGACTGGCGACCAACTCTAGTCACAGCAGTAGCATTACCATTATCAATAATACCTACTTTTTTGGTAATGAGAATCCTCAATTACACCCTAGACGGGATGACTCTATTAGCACTGGCATTGGCAATGGGGAACTTAGTAGATGATGCTATCTGTATGATCGAGAATATCGACCAACATATTGACAAGGGGAAAAAGCCATTCCAAGCAGCTTTGGATGGGTCAGCAGAAATTGGTTTTGCGGTGGTGGCAACAACAGCAACTATTGTAGCAGTGTTTTTACCCGTAGCATTTATGGGCGGGATACCAGGTAAATTTTTCAAACCTTTTGGCATTACCGTAGCAGTGGCAACTATGTTTTCCACATTAGTTGCCACTACAATGACACCAATGTTAGGGGCGCGGTTACTGAAACAGAGACGGATTCAAACGTCTTCTGGTTTTCCAGAACAAAACAAACAAAAAAAAATTCGCCCCTACAGTCAGTTACTAACTTGGGCGTTGCGCCATAAAATTTTCACCTTGGTTATTGCTGTAGTATTCTTTATTGGTAGTTTGCAATTGGTGCCGCTGCTACCGAAAGGATTAACGGGTGCTGAGGATCGGGGTGTGAGTATAGTTAATCTAGCATTACCTCCTGGTTCAACGTTAGCAGAAGCTGAACAAGTTGGACAACAAACAATGCAACTATTACAAGAAAATCCACTTGTCACCAGTGTGTTTGCCGATCTGGGTGTCAACACAAGTAGCTTGTACGTTACCATCTTACCCAGACAAGAACGGAATATTTCTCAAAAAGAATTTGAACAACAGGTACGACCCCTGTTTCAGAATATTCCAGGAGCGCGAATTAATTTTGTTAGTCAAGGTCCAGGTGGTGGTGGTGGTAAGGATTTAACAATTATTCTGAACAGTGAAAATGTAATTGCTTTACAACAGACATCGGATGCTTTGGAACGACAAATGCGAGAAGTTCCAGGGTTGGTGGACGTGAGTTCCACTGCTAGTTTGGTGAAACCGGAGATTTTGATTAAACCATTACCGGCAAGAGCAGGAGATTTAGGAGTTTCAGTACAGTCGATCGCCCGTACTGCTTTTTTAGCTACTCTAGGGGATGTTGAGCAAAATTTAGCTAAGTTCGATCTGGCAGATCGTCAAATTCCGATTCGGGTAAAGTTGGCAGAAGAATTTAGAAATGATTTGGATGTCATTAAAAATTTACGCATTCCCAGTCAAAATGGTGGGTTAGTACCATTGTCAGCGGTAGCTGAAATTACAATAGGTAGTGGACCTGCCACAATTAACCGTTTTGACCGTTATCGCCAGGTTTCCTTTGCAGCAAATTTACAAGGTATTTCTCTGGGAGATGCACTAACAGCAGTAAGATCGTTACCAGCAATGAATCCGCTTCCCCCTGATATCAGTGAACAATCTAGTGGTGATGCAAAAATCATGGTGGATATTTTTAGTGGGTTTTTAGGTGCTTTAGGTTTGGCAGTATTGTGTATTTATTCAATTTTAGTGTTGCTATACAATAACTTCCTTTACCCAATAGTCATTTTAGTGGCGTTACCGTTATCTATTGGTGGTGCATTGTTAGGGTTGATAATCTTTCAGAAGGAGTTAGGTTTGTTTGCTTTAATTGGAATTGTACTGCTGATGGGTTTGGTGACAAAAAATGCGATTTTGTTAGTAGACTCTTCCTTAGCAAATGAAAAAAAAGGAATGTCTCAGTTTCATGCAGTGCAGGAGGCAGGTATTTCTAGGTTACGACCAATTTTGATGACCACATTTTCAACTATGGCCGGAATGTTGCCTATTGCTCTCGAATTGGGAGCAGGAGGAGCAGTAAGAAGTCCAATGGCGATCGCTGTAATTGGTGGGTTAATTACTTCCACATTGTTAACATTAGTGGTGGTGCCTGTGTGGTTTACTTACATTGATAATTTTTTCCATTGGTTGAAGAAATTGTTTGGTGGTAAGGAGAGTCACCCGCAGTTGGATGTTGCTGTCAATGGTAAAGGTGCGAATGTATTGAAAAAAGATTCTGTTACTAGAGTCTAGTTTTGTGTGGCTTTGTCCTCTGTTAGCCTTTTTGGACAAAATCTTGGGGTCTTTCGCCCAGGGAAAACGCATCTAATTTTTTTGACAAATGACTAAGAACCCAATAATGCCCTTTGGTATCACAGGGTTGCAAGCAGCTCAAAACCATTATTGGATAAGAGTTCAAAGGATATTTAGCTGGAGCTTTGATTCGTGATAATGATAATCATTATTGTT
>JBCDJM010000169.1:0-16233 GCA_038747755.1 Cyanobacteria bacterium P01_H01_bin.35 | reverse complement strand
TTTAATTATTAATTATTAATTATTAATTATTCCATATCTATTACCAACGAGCATTGTTCATTAAAATTAATGGTTGTATTTAGGAACTTCCATTGTCCAGCATTTTTCTAACCAGTCTACTAACTCTGTCCGAGGAGCAATAAATTGCTTAACAGTGCTTTGAAGCAGAATAGCATCACTACAACTCTTGACTTCTACTAATAACTCACCATTGTCAGTACACCAACTATTAATCATTAGCTCTTTTAAGCGATGGTGAACAAACCAACGGTCTATTTGAGAAAGATTCACAATTTTAGTCAAATCTTCGGGATGAGGCTGAGAATTATGATTACTAAACATTGTTGCTTCTCCTTGTATCGCTCATAAGAGTTTGCAATTGTTGTTCTAGTTGCTCAATTCTGTCAACTAAAGCACGAGTTACGGTAGCTTCCGTATCTGGTAATTTTCCATGTTCGAGAACTCCAGTCTTTTCACCAGATTTCGATACGACTCTACCAGGTATACCGACAACGGTGCAGTCAGAAGGGACATGACGCAATACAATGGAACCAGCACCGATGCGAACATTATCACCAATATTGAGATTCCCTAGTACCTTGGCACCAGCACCAACTACAACGTTTTTGCCAATAGTAGGATGGCGTTTACCAATTTCTTTTCCTGTTCCACCAAGAGTGACACCCTGATAAATTAATGAGTAGTCTCCAATAATTGCTGTTTCACCAATAACTACTCCCATACCATGATCGATAAATACTCCCTGTCCAATTTGTGCCCCTGGGTGAATTTCTATTCCTGTGAAAAAACGCCCTAAATGGGAAATTAAACGTGGAATTAAAGGCACTCTTTGACGGTGCAATTGATGAGCAAGACGATGTAGTAACAAGGCGTGCAAACCAGGATAGCAACATAAGACTTCCATCCAGTTGCGTGCTGCGGGGTCTCGCTCGAAAATTATTTGAAAATCCTTTAGTATTTTATCCAGTTCAGGAAAAGTAAAATATCTATACCAAAATCTATGCCTACGAGAGGAAGAAAGCTCTCTATTGCCTTCTAATAGTAGATTTTCTTGAAGAACTTCAGCATCAGCCTTTAGTTTGACTTGAGACCTCAAGTTACCTTGGCCTTTTGTCAAAGTAGAATTGTTAGTTGTGTTAGGTAAGGTGCAAGTATTGCTGGTCAGTAAAGTGGTCATGGGTCAAATAAAGGATTCTGTGTTTGACAAGGACGTTTGCTTTTCAATGTTTATATCAAGTGCCTTGCAAACTACTGAGAAATATTTGCTGCTCAGTCTTTATTAGATTTATTAAGTTTGTACTCAAAATATTGAACCCATGACGGGAAAGGTATTACAGATATGTTTTAAAGATATTTTGGGGTATAGGTGCTAGTATTTTTCGTAGGGGGTACTAGTATTTATTAAATAATGTACTAGTATTTTTGTACTCAACCCTAATACTTGTATTTCAGCAGGTTTGAGGTTTTTAAGTGGGGTGTTGTTTAAAATTTAAACTTGTACTCAAGTGTAGTATAACTCATAACTAAACTGAAAATCTTAAAAAAAACGTTAAAAATTATCTACTTAATCCTCAAAAAACTGCTAAGTTAATTACAAAAGCGAAAAACTTGCACTTAAAATTTTTGCTAGGGAGATGGGGAGAGCATGAGAGGGTGGGGAGTGTGGGAAGTTTGGGGACATAGGGAGATGGGGAGAGCACGAGAGGGTGGGGAGCACGAGAGGGTGGGAAGTTTGGCAAGTTTGGCAAGTTTGGGGACATAGGGAGATGGGGGTGAATATTTATAATTTATATCTCGACTATATAACAACATTAATTAAAATTATTCTCAAATACAATTTATTCAAATTTTGTGAAATAGTGTAAAATAATCATAGTTAACCCAATTGCTTATTTCCCTTATTAGGAATAATTTGCAAAGTATAAAGAAAAGTTGAGATAAATCTTGCCTACTTGCCAAAAACTGATACATTATATACAGTAATAAAGAATTAACTTAAATAGGGGGTATATGAGTACAGGAGGATAGAGAAAAAATAAGGGTAAAAAAAATAGCGAAATAACTAATATATATAGGTTATAGCATGAGTACATAGTAGCCTAAACCATGATACCGTAAATACTTGTACCCCACTTAAAGAATACAAGTACCTATACCCCAATAAAAAATTTTATATATCCCGATCTAATTTGAATGATTAAATTAGAAAAATTCGAGTACAAAATTAATTATCATAATAAATACTAATCGCGGTTTTTGAATGTAGCGGTCTAAAACCCACTGATATAAAAACAATAACGCCGGACACACAATCTACTGACTGAACACCGCCAATGTTCCAGTCACATAGAATTAAGTGTATCGACGCGAGTAATCCGTCACCCACGGCGACAGCTAGTACAATACCAGTGGAAACTTAGATGTTACAGCCAACAGAAGTATCTTCCAAACCAACAGTCAACAGCTTCGCAAATACTATAGAAATCCCAGTAGCCAAAAAATCTGGCGGCTGCGCGTCAAAGGGTTGCGGAAGTAGCAAAAAAGAGGAAGTTGCTCCCAATCTCCAAGAGCGCATTGCTAACCATCCTTGCTACAGTCAAGAAGCACATCACCATTATGCGAGGATGCATGCTCCAGTTGCACCAGCTTGCAATATTCAATGTAACTATTGTAACCGGAAATACGACTGCGCAAATGAAAGTCGTCCTGGTGTAGTTAGCGAACTCCTAACTCCTGAAGAAGCAGCTCACAAAGCTCTAGTAATTGCTGGAAAAATTCCCCAAATGACAGTTATGGGTATTGCAGGTCCTGGAGACCCATTAGCAAACCCTGAGAAAACATTCCGTACTTTTGAGCTTGTTGCTGAGAAAGCTCCAGATATTAGGCTTTGCTTGTCAACCAATGGTCTAGCTTTACCTGAATATGTAGATCGGATTAAAGCATTAAACATTGACCACGTTACTCTAACAATTAATATGGTTGACCCTCAAATTGGGGTAAAGATTTATCCTTGGGTTCATTACAACCGGAAGCGTTACAGAGGAATTGAAGGAGTTAAAATTCTGCATCAAAGGCAAATGGAATCTTTGGACTTGCTCCAAAAAGCTGATATTCTCTGCAAAGTTAACTCAGTGATGATTCCTGGCATTAATGACGAACACCTAGAAGAAGTAAATAGAGTCGTTCGTTCTAAGGGTGCATTTATCCATAACATTATGCCTCTAATTTCTGCACCAGAACACGGCACTTACTTCGGTGTAAATGGTCAGCGCGGTCCAACTACTGAAGAATTAAAAGCATTACAAGATAAATGTGATGTTGGTGGTATGAAAATGATGCGCCACTGTCGTCAATGCCGTGCAGATGCAGTTGGTCTGTTAGGTGAAGACCGCAGTAAGGAATTCACAAAAGAAGCCATCATGGAGATGACTCCAGAATATGACTTGAAGAAACGCCAAGAAGTTCATGCTGGCATTGAAGGTTTCCGCAATAAACTAGCACAAGCTAAGGCTGAAGTTCAAGCTCCTGAGAAAGTCGTTGAAGCAGGTCCGCCAATACTACTGGCAGTAGCAAGTAAGGGTAACGGATTAGTTAATCAACACTTCGGTCATGCTAAAGAGTTCATGATCTATGAAGTAGATGGTGTGAAAGCCAGATTTATTGCTCACCGGAAAGTTGACCACTATTGTTTAGGTGGTTATGGTGAAGAAGGAAGTCTGGAGAATATCATCAAGGCAATTTCTGATTGTAAAGCTGTACTGGTTTCTAAAATTGGTGATAGTCCAAAAGAAAAGGTACGCAAAGCAGGGCTAGAGGTGGTTGAGACCTACGATGTTATTGAAAAAGTTGCTTTAGATTTTTACTCTGAATTCATGGAAGAACTACAAGCAGCATAGTTCATTAATGGATAATTGATAATGGATAATTAATAATTACCATGATATTTAATTATTAATTATTAATTATTCGGTAATGAGTTAAACCATTACTAGCTCATGTATTTCCTGCCATCATTATGTTTCCCAATGCCTCACTGGTGCTATTATCTGCAAAGAAGTAGGCTATGCAATTAAGTAAATTTAATGCCTGTCAAGGAATAGCATCAGCAGCAGTTAATTATTGGGATGCCTGGTTTGTTACTTATAACAAGTTGGTTTCTTAAATAAATGAAGCCAAGCAGGGAAATTACTTGCTCAAGTGGTTTGAACTCTACTCGAAAAGATTGTAGTAGTAACTTCCAGTTTCAATCTGTAATATAGAAGCCATTTGGAATTATGAGCAAAGGAGTCAGGAGTCAGGAGTCAGGAGTCAGGAGATCGAGAATATAGAAGCCATTTGCTATCTTTAGTCTTGATGAAATTTTTGAGTCAGGAGTCGTCTGTGAGAATTAGGCATACTTGAGAAACAAGGTTGAAAAATACTCCAATACATCTCCAATACCTCCAATACCCTATCTCCCCTACCCCCCTACTCCCCCACTCCCTATAGCTAGTACAGCTAGCTGGAAGTTAAAAACCAACAGTCAAAAGTCACAAGCTTTCAACATCAGGCTTCTGACTGTTCCTCTTCTTCTCTACAACCATCACCTCAAATATTTAGTCAGCTATGCAACAAACTATTTATCTTGATAATAATGCTACCACTAAAGTAGATGAGGCAGTGCTAGCGGAAATGCTGCCTTACCTGAGTGAATTTTATGGTAATCCCTCTAGTATGCACACTTTCGGCGGACAAGTTGGTAAAGCTGTCAGGAAGGCGCGATCGCAAGTAGCCGCTTTACTAGGTGCAGACGATACAGAAATTGTTTTTACGAGTAGTGGTACAGAGGGTGATAATGCTGCAATTAGAGCTGCTCTGACTGCTCAACCTAATAAACGGCATATTATTACGACTCAAGTAGAACATCCGGCAGTTTTGAATCTCTGTAAACATATGGAGAAGCAGGGCTATGCAGTTACTTATCTGTCAGTAGATAATCAGGGAATGATAGATTTAGCTGAACTGGAAGCTGCTATTACAGGTAATACTGCCCTAGTTTCGGTTATGTACGCCAATAATGAAACAGGCGTGATTTTCCCCATAGAGCAAATTGGGCAGATAGCTAAGGAATATGGTGCGCTATTCCATGTTGATGCGGTGCAAGCAGTAGGAAAAGTGCCTTTGGATATGAAGAATAGCACTATAGATATGCTAGCTCTCTCTGGTCATAAGTTGCACGCTCCTAAAGGTATTGCTGCTTTGTATGTGCGCCGTGGTACTCGGTTCCGTCCGTTATTAATTGGGGGACATCAAGAACGGGGTCGCCGTGCTGGAACAGAAAATGTCCCTGGTATTATTGCTCTGGGTAAAGCCTGTGAATTAGCACAAGAGCATTTGGCGCATATCGACAAGGAACGGGAACTGCGCGATTATTTGGAAAACGGTATTCTAGCTGCTATTCCTGATTGTGCTGTTAATGGTCATCCTATTCAGAGGTTGCCTAATACTACTAATATTGGCTTCAAGTATATTGAGGGAGAAGCGATATTACTGCATTTGAACAATTATGGTATCTGTGCTTCTTCTGGTTCTGCTTGTACTTCTGGCTCTCTGGAACCTTCCCACGTTCTGCGGGCAATGGGATTGCCCTACACAGTATTACATGGCTCGATTCGTTTTTCTCTATCACGTTATACAACTCGCCAAGAAGTTGAGGAAGTGCTAGCAGTGATGCCGACCGTAGCAGAACGTTTGCGTGCCTTATCTCCTTTTAAGAATGACCAAGCTGAGTGGCTGCAAGAGCGTCAGCAGGCAACTGCCTCATCCTCAAATTTATAATACTTTAAGGATTACTACATCTTTGTTTACGCTACAAAATGTAGTGAAAATAACAGAAAAGCTCCGTTGATTAAGCCACAATCACTGTAGAGATTAAAGAGGGGTATACATCACGCTATAAACTCACAAAATTGTAGCAAAGTCAACAAAAAAAATATTTCCTAACCTGGAAGATAAAAATATAATTTCTAGGGGTGGTAAATAATTTTTACGCCAATTACTTGAAGTTATAAAATTTGAGAAAAAAAGGTAAAAAGGGGTTGCTTGATTTGAAAAAATGTGTAATACTAATAATATCAAGTTTTACCCACCTCTTCAAATTAATAAGTTATTGCTCTACTAACTGGGTATTAACCTTCAAGAAAAAACATAATTTTTCATCAGTAAAAACTAGGGTGTTCTAAACAATAAGGGCTATGTGGGAATATACTGAAAAGGTAATGGACTTGTTCTACAACCCCCAAAATCAAGGAACTATTACAGACCAAAAAGAGGGGGAAAAGGTAGTTAGCGGTGAGGTAGGAAGTATAGCGTGTGGGGATGCTTTAAGTCTACACCTCAAAATAAATGAAACTTCCGGTCAAATATTAGATGCAAAGTTTCAAACCTTTGGCTGTGCCAGTGCAATAGCTTCATCTTCTGCCCTAACGGCAATGCTCAAAGGCAAAACCATAGACGAAGCCATGAATATTAAAAACCAGGATATCGCGGGATACCTGGGAGGGCTGCCACAAGAAAAAATGCACTGTTCAGTCATGGGAGAGGAAGCATTAGAAGCAGCAATATTTAAGTATAAAGGTATTGAGGTAGAAGTTCACGAAGAAGACGACGAAGGCGCATTAGTTTGTAGTTGTTTTGCAATTACGGAAAACAAGGTTAAGCGAGTTATCCGGGAAAACAATCTCAAAACAGCAGAAGAAGTAACAAACTATGTGAAGGCTGGTGGTGCTTGTGGTGCTTGTCTGGCAGATATTGACGATCTAATCGCATCGGTTGAGGAAATGCCAGAACCTACATTAAAACAAACTCCTACAACTACTAAACCAGCAACAAAACTCACAAACCTACAAAAAATTACATTAATTCAACAAGTATTAGAACAAGAAGTGAGACCTGTTCTCATGGAAGATGGAGGAGATGTTGAGTTATTCGATATAGAGGGCGATCGCGTGCTAGTCCAACTTCAAGGAGCTTGTACCTCCTGTAGTAGTGCAACGGCAACATTAAAAGGAGCGATCGAAGCTACATTGAAAGAACGAGTAAGTGAAAGTCTTGTAGTAGAAGCAGTTTAAAAAAGTTATCAGTTATCAAGGTTGATTCAAGCAAATTTGAAAAAACAATTAACTTTTGACTGATAGTTAGTAAAACTTGATTAAACTTATGCTGAATAGAGCAACAGACAACAAATAACAAAGGGTGCATTGATGAAAATTATATACAAGCAGGTTATACCTGCTCAAGCTTTAGGGCGAGCGCCTCCGGGCACTCAATGTTGCTGCTGAATACACAATGTTCTTACATGAACAAAATATATGAATGTGGTGCTGTAAAGCCAAAAGCCCTAGAAACAGCAGCTATCAAACATAAACTCTAAGGAAAATTTTACAGCAAAAACAATCACATTCTTTCATAATTTCAATTCAAATACACTAACAAAACGGAGAAATCTATCATGCGTCAGATTGCATTTTACGGAAAAGGTGGTATCGGTAAGTCCACTACTTCTCAGAACACTCTAGCTGCAATGGCTAACCGTCACGGTCAAAGAATCATGATCGTAGGTTGTGACCCTAAAGCTGACTCTACTCGTTTAATCTTAAACTCTAAAGCTCAAACTACTGTACTTCACGTTGCTGCTGAACGCGGTGCAGTTGAAGATGTAGAACTAGAGGAAGTATTGAAGCCTGGTTTCGCTGGCATCCAGTGCGTTGAGTCTGGTGGTCCTGAGCCTGGAGTTGGTTGCGCAGGTCGTGGTATTATTACTGCTATCAACTTCTTAGAAGAAGAAGGTGCTTATACCGATCTAGATTTCGTAAGTTATGACGTACTAGGTGACGTTGTTTGCGGTGGATTTGCAATGCCTATTCGTGAAAACAAAGCTCAAGAAATCTACATCGTATGTTCCGGTGAGATGATGGCAATGTACGCTGCTAACAACATCGCTCGTGGTGTTCTTAAGTATGCTCACGCTGGTGGTGTACGTTTAGGTGGTTTAATCTGTAACAGCCGTAAGGTTGACCGTGAAACTGAGTTAATTGAGAACTTAGCAGCTCGTCTCAACACTCAAATGATTCACTTCGTACCTCGCGACAACGTTGTACAACGCGCTGAAATCCGTCGTATGACTGTTGAGCAGTACGATCCAGAGAATCAACAAGCTCAAGAGTACAATACATTAGCTGATAAAATTATCCACAACGAGAAGCTCACCATTCCTACACCTCTAGAAATGGATGAACTAGAAGACTTGTTGATCGAGTTCGGTCTACTAGGTGACGAAGAAGAAGTTAAGAAGAAAATCGCTGAAGAAGACGCTGCTTTAAAAGCTGCTGCTAAGTAAGAAGTAAGCTTCTGATAACTGTAGGCTGTGTAATTAACACCCTACCTCAAGATTCAAGTATTTAATTTGAGAGTTTTGTAATCTATTAATTTTTAGGAGGTGGGTTGAGCAGAGATATCTTAGCCGCAAATGGTTAGATCGATGCACCCTCCCTCCTACTTAATCAAAACTCTAAAAAGAGGTCAGCCCCATTATCATTTCAAAGGGGAATAACTTCACAATCTTCAAGTATTCCAAAGGAGATATGTAACATGACATCTGAACAAATCGAACAGAATAAAAAGTTAATTGAAGAGGTTTTAGAAGCTTATCCTGAGAAAGCTGCTAAGAGACGGAAAAAGCACCTCAAGGTGATCGAACAACAAGGAACTGACTGTGGTGTTAAGTCTAATGTAAAATCAGTTCCTGGTGTAATGACAACTCGTGGTTGTGCATTTGCTGGAGCAAAAGGTGTGGTTTGGGGTCCTGTTAAGGACATGGTTCATATCAGTCACGGTCCTGTTGGTTGCGGTTACTACTCTTGGGCAGGTCGTCGTAACTATTACAATGGTGTAACTGGTATTGATACTTTCGGTACAATGCACTTCACCTCCGATTTCCAAGAAAGAGACATTGTTTTTGGTGGAGACAAAAAACTCACCAAAATTATGAACGAAGTCGAATCGTTATTCCCACTCAATTCTGGTATCACAATTGAATCTGAATGCCCAGTAGGTCTAATTGGAGATGACATTGAAGCAGTAGCTAGAAAAGCTTCTAAAGAACTCAATAAGCCAGTTGTTCCAGTACGTTGCGAAGGTTTCCGTGGAGTTTCTCAGTCATTAGGTCACCACATTGCGAACGACACAGTGCGTGACTGGGTATATGAGCCTTCTGCTAAAATAACTGACGAAGAGCTTGGCTTTGAAAAGACTCCTTATGATGTATCCTTAATTGCTGACTACAACATCGGTGGTGACGGTTGGAGTTCTCGTATATTGTTAGAGCAAATCGGTTTAAGAGTTGTTAGCCAAGCAACAGGTGACGGTACTTATCACGAAGTATTCATGGCTCCTAGGGTGAACTTAAACCTCATCCACTGCTACCGCTCCATGAACTACATCTGCCGTTACATGGAAGAGCAGTATGGTATACCTTGGGTTGAATTCAACTTCTTCGGTCCAAGTCAAATTGCTAAGTCTCTCCGGAAGGTTGCTTCTTACTTTGACGAGACAATTCAAGAAAACACAGAGAAAGTAATTGCTGGTTATCAAAAGCAAGCTGATGAAATAATTGCTAAGTATCGTCCTCGTTTAGAAGGCAAGACAGTAATGATGATGGTTGGTGGTCTCCGTCCACGTCACATTATTCCTGCTTTTAACGATCTAGGAATGGAAGTTATCGGTACTGGTTATGAATTCGGTCACGGTGACGACTACAAGCGTACTGCTGACTATGCTAAAGAAGGTACTCTAATCTACGATGACGTTACTGGCTACGAATTTGAAGAATTTGCTAAGACATTAAAGCCAGACTTAATTGCTTCTGGTATTAAAGAGAAGTATGTATTCCAGAAAATGGGTATGCCATTCCGTCAAATGCACTCCTGGGATTATTCCGGCCCTTATCACGGTTATGATGGATTCGCTATCTTTGCTCGTGACATGGATCTAGCTCTCAACAGCCCAACTTGGAACTTAATCAAGGCTCCTTGGAAGCAAGCTAGCTAGTAAAAGTCAGAAGTCAGTAGGGGCGAATGACTATTCGCCCGTACAGAAGTCAAAAGTGAGTATATAATTCTGAGGCATCTGTTAATAGAATATTAAGATGCACTCAAGACAGTTAAAAGTATTAATTTTAACCTTTTGACTCTGACTTTTAAGATAAATTTAGTTAAGAAATGGGGTATGCGATCTCCTCGGCAACCCCAATACAGAAACAAAATTTGAGGAATGCAGGGTTGTAGTTAAATTTCTTCTTTCTTTTTCCCTCTTCCTTCGAGAAATTGTAAATCCTAACTTATTAGAGGAACTAACACCATGAGTCAGAATATAGACAAAATCAAAGATCACTTTCAACTCTTCCAACAACCAGAATACCAAGAAATGTTCGAGCGGAAGAGAGAATTTGAAGACGCTACTCCCAGAGAAGAAATAGAAAAGGTTCGTGAGTGGACAAAAAGTTGGGAATATCGGGAAAAGAACTTTGCTCGTGAAGCTCTAACTATCAACCCTGCTAAAGCTTGTCAGCCTTTAGGTGCTATCTTTGCAGCAGCAGGTTTTGAAGGCACTCTACCTTTTGTACATGGTTCTCAAGGATGTGTTGCTTACTTCCGTTCTCACTTAACTCGTAACTACAAAGAGCCATTCCAAGCAGTTTCCTCTTCTATGACTGAAGATGCTGCGGTATTTGGTGGTCTCAATAATATGGTTGATGGTTTGGCCAACTCTTATGCTTTGTACAAGCCTAAAATGATTGCTCTCTGCACAACTTGTATGGCAGAGGTTATTGGAGATGACTTAGGTTCATTCATCACTACTTCCAAGCAGAAAGGTTCAGTTCCTGAAGATTTCCCAGTTCCTTTTGCTCATACTCCTAGCTTTGTTGGTTCTCACATCACAGGCTATGACAATATGCTCAAGGGTATTTTGGTAGCTCTAACGAAGGACAAGAAGAAGGAAGTTAGCAATGGTAAAATCAACTTCATTCCTGGTTTCGATCCTTACATTGGCAACATCCGGGATTTGAAGCACATTCTATCTTTAATGGATGTTCCTAACACTGTTTTAGCTGACAATGCTGAGAGCTTCGACTCTCCAAACTTAGGCGAATTCCAGATGTACCACGGCGGTACAACTCTGGAAGAAGGTGCTGACTCCATCAATGCTAAGACTACTATTTCCTTCCAGAAATATTCTACTCCTAAGACTCTAGAGTACCTACAGCAAGAAGGTGGTCAAACAACAGCTACTTATCGTCCTATCGGTATCCGTGGTACTGATGAGTTCTTAATGGGGTTGTCTGAATTAACTGGTAAGGCTATTCCTGAAGAGTTAGAAATTGAGCGTGGTCGTACAGTTGATGCTATTACTGACTCTCAAGCTTGGTTACACGGTAAGCGCGTTGCTATCTACGGCGATCCTGACCATGTATTAGGCTTAGTGAACTTCACTCTAGAATTAGGTATGCGCCCAGTTCACATTGTTGTTACTAACGGTAACGTTAATGGTTTTGAAGATGAAGCTAAAGAATTGTTAGCTAACGATCCTAATGGTCAAGATGCTACTGTTTGGATTGGTAAGGACCTATGGCACTTACGTTCATTGTTGGATACTGAGCCAGTTGATTTGTTAATTGGTAACTCTTATGGTAAGTTCCTACAACGTGATACTGGAACTCCATTAGTACGCATCGGCTATCCAATTTTCGATCGCCACCACCAGCACCGCTATTCTATCTTAGGATATAAGGGAGCATTCAATCTACTCAACTGGATTGTTAATACTATCCTAGATGAGTTAGACCGTGGTAGCATGGACTTAGGTGTTAACGATACATCTTTTGACTTGATTCGTTAATTCATTAACTATCTAGTTTTTGTAGGGGCAAATGGCAGTTTGCCCCTAATTGTTTTGACAGATATTTAGGGATAAGTTATGGTGGAACTGCTCTCTGTTGTTTTTTATCTGCTACTGCCACGCAAGAATCAGTTATATGATGTTTTAAGTATTCTCAAGAAAATTGCCAAAATTATGAGTGCAAGTATTGGGTAATAAGTGATGGACATTGAAGAGCGATAGCAAAAGCAAAGATGGAAAAATGAGTAATTCAAGAATTTCTTTTGTAAGTATATGTCTTTTATTTCTCATGCTTTGGGCACCTTTGGGGCAATATAATTTTTTGATAGAAAACTGGATGAAGGTTGGGATTTATGTGGTTCCATTCCTTCTTTTTATGTTTTTTTCATGCACAACAGAGATTTCCCAGGTCAAATTGATGTCTGTGTTAATGCTAGTAGCATATATCATCCATCAATACGAAGAGCATTGGGTCGATCTGTTGGGTAACCAGTATGCGTTTTACGGTTATATCAACGAATTATTTTTGGATGTGCTGAATGCTGAGAATACAAACATTATATTATTAAGCCGTAAGTCGATTTTTTTTATAAATACTTCTCTTGTGTGGTTGATAGGCACGATCGCTATCTGGCGCAGTCCCGGCCATTTGTTCCCATCCCTAGCAATGGCAGGTATAATCCTTGTTAATGCTGTCACTCATATTATGGCTGGAATATTAAAACAATCCTATAATCCAGGTTTGCTTACGGCGATAGTCATATTCATCCCTTTAGCAATTGCCTTTTACAGAAGTATTTTAGTGACTGAACCTGCAATGACAATACAAGTAAAAGCGAGTATTGCTTGGGCTGTTTTTGCACACATTCTGATGTTTGGCGGACTGCTAGCTGCAAAGTGGTTTCAGCTTTTCCCAGAGTATGTTTATTTTGCTGCATTAATAGTATGGTCAGTAATTCCAGTGTTTTTATTCAATCCTGCACTAGGCTTGAGCAGGGGAGTAGGGGAATAGGGGAGTTAGGTAGGGACATTGCATGCAACGTCTGTACAGGAAAAGTAAATATAAGAATAATTAACACCCGACTCACTAATAAGGAATTAGTATAATACTCCCGAAAACGCTAATTTTTATACAAAATAAATAACAAAAATTTGTCATCCTAAGATTAGATATTCTATAGAAAGAAATAATTTGGTATCTTGGCCTTGATGAAATTTTTGACTCAGAAGTTGGAAGTCAAATCGAGGCAATAGGAGAAAGAGGTAAAAAAATACTCTAATCTCCCCTGCTCCCCCACTCCTAACTCAAAAATAAGGTTTAAAGCCTTCCCTTTTAAGGGTATGAAAAGAATAAACTTCAGCATTTCAAGCCTCTGACTTCACCCAGAGGAACTGATAACTGTTAACGCAGTTCCTCCGGAGGAGGCTAACTGATAACTGAAATAACCCCGCCCCATAGTAGTTAATAAAGAGACTTAATAATATGGCTATGATAACTCCAGGCAAAGTTGCCGAACTCTTGAATGAGCCTGGTTGCGAACACAACCATAAGAAAAATAACGGAGAAAAAAAACAGAAAGGTTGCCAACAACAAGCAGCACCTGGAGCTGCTCAAGGTGGTTGCGCTTTTGACGGAGCTAGCATTGCCCTCGTACCTATCACAGATGCAGCTCACCTAGTTCATGGGCCTTTAGGTTGCTCCGGTAATTCCTGGGGCACTCGTGGTAGTCTTTCCTCCAGTTCCCATCTCTACAAAATGGGTTTCACAACCGACATGGGTGAAAATGACATTATCATGGGCGGTGAGAAAAAATTAGTCAAGGCGATCGCCGAACTGAAAAAACGTTATGAACCTCCTGCCATTTTTGTTTATGCTACTTGCGTGACTGCTCTTATTGGAGATGACTTAGAGACAGTTTGCAAAATTGCTACCAAGAAATTAGAAATTCCAGTTATACCCGTTAACTCTCCTGGTTTTATCGGTAGTAAAAATTTAGGCAACCGCGTTAGTGCTGAAGCATTAGTAGATCATGTAGTAGGTACGGCAGAACCAGAATTTACTACACCCTACGACATCAACCTAATTGGGGAATATAATATTGCTGGTGAAATGTGGGCAATGTTACCCCTGTTTGAAAAACTTGGCATTCGGGTATTGTCAAAAATTACGGGAGATGCTACCTACAAAGAAATTTGTTATGCCCACCGTGCTAAACTCAACGTTATGATCTGCTCTAAAGCTATGATCAACATGGCACGGAGAATGGAGGAGGAATACGGCATTCCTTATATAGAAGAATCTTTTTATGGTGTTGCTGATATTAATAACTGTCTCAGAAATATAGCAGCAAAAATTGGCGATGCTGACTTGCAAGAGCGGACAGAAAAACTCATCGCTGAAGAAACAGCAATTCTCCAAGAAATATTAGAACCCTATCGCCAACGTCTCAAAGGTAAAAGAGTCGTACTTTACACTGGTGGGGTAAAAAGTTGGTCTATTATTTCCGCAGCTAAAGATTTAGGTATGGATGTGGTTGCTACTAGCACCAAGAAAAGTACGGAAGAGGATAAAGCTAAAATTAAAAAGTTGCTTGGTAAAGATGGCATTTTGTTAGAAAAGGGTAATGCCCAAATTCTGCTAAAAGTTATTGCCGACACTAAAGCTGATATGCTCATCGCCGGAGGGCGTAACCAATACACCGCGCTGAAAGCCAGAATTCCGTTTTTACACATTAACCAAGAACGCCATCATCCCTACGCCGGATATCATGGGATGATCGAAATGGCAAAAGAATTAGATGAAGCTCTCCATAGTCCAGTTTGGGAACAAGTGCGACAACCTGCACCTTGGTTAGAAGAATGTCCGTTAGATGATGTTTTGGCAGTCGAAACTTTACCAAGTCTGACTAATATGCCACCCGCAACAGTCAACGTTCATAAAAATTCGTTATCCACAAATCCTCTGAAACTAAGTCAACCTTTGGGTGCTTCCTTAGCGTACTTAGGAATTAACGGGATGATGCCACTTTTCCACGGAACTCAAGGTTGTACTGCTTTTGCCAAGGTATTGTTGGTGAATCATTTCCAGGAAGCTATTCCCCTGTCTACCACTGCTATGAGCGAAGTGACAAGTATTTTGGGAGGAGAGGATAACGTCGATCAAGCGCTACTAACTCAAATAGAGAAGTCTAACCCAGAAGTTATTGGTTTGTTGACTACTGGTTTAACTGAAACCAGGGGCGATGATATGGACGGAATTCTCAAGAGATTTAGAGAAGATCATCCAGAGTTAGATGGGTTCCCCATATTAAATGTTTCTACTCCAGATTATAAGGGTTCTGCTCAGGATGGTTTCGCTACTACAGTAGAAAGTATAGTAGCTTATGATTATGGCGAACCTATTCCCAGGGAAACTGAAAAACCTTTTATTACAATTTTAGCGGGTTCTAGTCTTGCTCCTGGAGATGTGCAGGAAGTTAAAGATATTGTAGAAAGTTTTGGTTTAATTCCCATAGTTGTACCGGATATATCTGAGTCTTTGGACGGACATTTAATTGATGATATTTATAGTGCGACGAGTTCGGGCGGTACAACAATAGAGGAATTGCGTAATTTATGCCACTCCGCTTTCACCTTTGTTATTGGGGAAAGTCTACGGAATGCAGCTATAATTCTGCAAGAAAAATTTGGGACTCAATATCAAGTGTTTCCTCGGTTAACAGGTTTGGGTGCTGTAGACAGTTTCATGTTAAAATTGTCTCAGCTAGTTGTGTCTCGAACCGATCTGCATCTTGACATAGGTTGCGAAGTGCCTGAGAAATACCAACGCCAACGCCGTCAGTTACAGGATGCGATGTTAGATACTCACTTCTATTTTGGACATAAGCAAGTATCTATTGCCCTGGAACCAGATTTACTTTGGGCAACAAGTTGGTTTTTACGAGAAATGGGGGCAGATATTAAAGCTGCCGTAACAACTACGCGATCGCCATTACTAGAAAAATTGCCCACAGAAAATGTGATAGTTGGGGACTTGGGAGACTTCGAGGAAGTAGCAACAGGTTCAGATTTACTAATTACCAATTCTCATGGTAAACTGATATCTGAGAAGTTAGGTATTGCTCTCTATCGGATGGGAATGCCAATTCACGATCGCCTCGGTAACGGGCAACGTTGTTATGTAGGTTATCGTGGTACAATGAATTTATTATTTGAAATTGGTAATATTTTCCTAGAGCAAGAAGAATCCAAAATTCATACTAATGATTATTCATTATT
>JBCDJM010000168.1:0-16254 GCA_038747755.1 Cyanobacteria bacterium P01_H01_bin.35 | reverse complement strand
TTTATTAATGAATAATAAATAATTACCTCTTTAACAATTGATTTAGTAAAATCTATGTATATTGTGATTAACTAAAGATTACTATACATCTATTACTGATATAGCAATCCTCTAATATATTCGTGGCAAAAATCTGACTGCTTTTTAGGCAAGAGGCAACAGGCGGGAGTTTTCGTTTTTTTATCTACTTTTTGATTACCCGCGACCTATGCACGGATTGCTATAGTAAATTTTTCTGCATTGTAAATCAGTAGTAAATTTTAGAAAAATCCTGATATAAACTTCCCGGTTTTTAATTTGTATTTATTCCTGAATTTTTGCTTAATTTTTTGATCAAGAATAAATAAATACTACTTAATTAATTTCTCTTGTAGAGCTTAATGAAAAAGATTATGCCCAAATTCTGACATGGTAGTTAGGATAGATTCCGGATGTTCAATAATGGATAATTGATAATTACCTCTCTCTAAAACGGATTGGATTGAATAAAAGGAAAATAAATTCATTGTTTCTCCACGGCAAGTGAGAGGCTTTAAACCTTAATTATTCGGTAAAAAATACGTTTACTTGACATCAAACATTTAATATGTTAAAAAAATAAACTTTTTCATGGTTTGTAATATCCATATTTTTACTTACGAAGAACAGAAAAAACTAGCCTGACAATCGACAGAATACATTAGTTATTTGAGATTATATTCATTAGTTATAGTCAATTGGAGTAAAAATGCACAAACTAAAGTAAACTAGGTAATTGCAATAAATTATAGAGAGATACGGGTATATAACCTATTTTTTTAATCAGGGAAAATCTCAGTGAAACTACACAACTACAAATTAAAAGAATTATTAATAAACTTTAATAGTTTAGTTGTTAATTGAATTTAATATGAAAGTGAGGAATAATGAGTCAAAAAAAAGCTTTATCTAAACAGATTTTACCAATTTTACCAAAGTTGGCAGGTACATTACTAAGTTTGATGGTACTGTTACCAAGCCCTAGTAGAGCTAATACTTTACTAGGGATAATTCGAGACCCCCAAAATACTGATGAATGGAATCAAATTATTACAAGAATACGCAGTTTAGGTATTAGTTATGAACCTATTAATTTAAAAGAAATAAAAACGGTAGATGACCTATCTGGAGTAAAAGTTATCTTTTTACCGAACATTGAAACTTTAACTCAAACTGAAGTAAAAACTATAGAAGAGTGGGTGAAGCAGGGAGGAAAATTAATAGCTACTGGCCAAGTGGGTAAAAAATCTCAGCCAGGAGTAAGGCAACAATTGCGATCGCTTCTTGGTTCTTATTGGGCTTTTCCCTTAAGTCAACCTACTACACCAGAGCCTAAATATCGTTGTTTAGATATTGCTTGTAAAGAATCTACAAGTTGGGCACCAAAAGTAAATAACCAAGGTAACGTTGAAGGTGGAATATTAATTCCGGCAGGGTTAAACAGCACAACGGCTGCTACTTGGCAGGGAAGTTCTGGTTCTTCGGCGGTAGTTATTACTCCCCAAGCTACTTATTTAGGTTGGCACTGGGGAAATAGTGCATCTGCTAGTTTAGATAGTGCTTGGTTGCGAGCTACTTTGAATCGCTATCAAAGTCAACCACAATTTAGTGCCAGAAATAATAATCCTTTTCCTTCAGGGAACAATACACAGAGCTTACCTACAACGAATAATTCTAATCCTCTTAAAATTAGACCTCGCACTTCTCCTTCACCAAAACCAAATAATGAAAATATTAATATAGTTAGGGTTCTACCTCAAACTACATCTGTAAATACTGCTGAAAATTCCAGCACAAATCAATCTACTACTATAACTTCAAACTCAACTCCAGATACAAATAATATTTGGCTCAGAACTCAGCAGCAAAGGATAAATCCTCAACAACAATCTGGAAATCTTAGTCAACAAAATGAAAATTCTAATATAGTTAGGGTTCAACCTAGAACTACATCTGTAAATACTGCTGAAAATTCCAGCACAAATCAATCTACTACTATAACTCCCAACTCGACTCCAGATACAAATAATATTTGGCTCAGAACTCAGCAGCAAACGATAAATACTCAACAACCTGAAACTGCTAGTCAACCAACAGGAACAAACTTAAGTCAAAATAATAATTCAGTTTCGGAGGCAACAACACCTCCCCACAGTAATAATGTTTGGGAAAGATTTCGACAACAGAGAGACCAGCAAAATCAACAAAATCAGCAACCTGAAACTGTAGAACAAAATACTCCTGTTAATTCTACTATAGAGACTACTAATAATAATAGGGGAGGAAGTCTTTGGAACAGCTTCCAACAACAGAGAAACGAACAAAGGCAAAAAGCTGAAACTGTTAGTAACAACGACATCCCTGTTAATTCCTCTGACAACCCTATTCCACAGACGACCAATAATAGAGAGAATATTTGGAACAGATTCCGACAAGAAACAAAAACAACTACATCATCTTCTCGCCGTAACCCTTTAAGTGCCTTTCTCAGACCTTTTCCTCCAGCAGGAGTGCAAGTACCAAACTCCCAAACAGATCCTTCATCAGGATCAGCAGCTCCTGGTTTAGACATCAGGAGAGGAAACCATCCTATTAGTAGAGCTGAAGCTTATGCAATGTTAAGGGAATTAAATAACCTCCTCGGTAGGTTTGAAAGTGCTTTGGTAGCAGCCCAGTCGGCAGAGGTAGAAGTAAATTTAGCAGAAGATAGTAGTAGCTTGGTTGCTGCCAATACTGACAATAGTACATTTATTGCTCAAAGAAATCGAAAAATCAGTGATGGTCAACAAGTAATAACTAGAGCGCGTCAGGTAATTCAAAATTTTCCCCAACAGGTGGCAGCCAAACAATATGCTACGGCGAGAAATCAATGGCTGCAAACAAGACAAATGTTATGGCAAAACTACCCCACTGATGGAGAAAGAGCGGGGGCTGAGATTCGAGCTGTTTGGTTAGACCGGGGAACAATTGTGAGAGCAAGGTCTGAACGAGGTTTAGCCGGAGTGTTTGACAGACTTGCTGCTGCGGGTATTAATACTGTTTTCTTTGAAACTATTAATGCTGGTTATCCCATTTACCCCAGTAATGTTGCTCCAAGACAAAATCCTTTAACAATTTCTTGGGACCCTCTGAAAGCAGCAGTGAAGTTAGCCCGTGAAAGAAATATGGAAATACACGCTTGGATGTGGGCCTTCGCAGTCGGAAACCAAGCTCATAATCGCGCTCTTGGTCAAGCAGATAGTTATTTAGGTCCCGTGATTTCGGCTCATCCTAGTTGGGTAATGACTGATAATAAAGGTCGTAAAAGACATCCTGCTGATGGTAAGGTTTATATGGACCCGGCGAATCCTTACGTTCGTCAATATTTGCTAAAAATAATTGATGAAATTGCTACTCGGTATGATGTTGATGGGATTCACCTTGACTATATTCGGTATCCGTTTCAAAATCCTAGTCGGAATTTTTCTTATGGTTATAGTACGACAGCGCGTAATCAGTTTCGGCAGTTGTATGGGATAGATCCGATTAAAATTTCATCACGCGATCGCCAGAATTTGTGGAAGTGGACTGAGTTTAAGATTAATCAAGTTAATAGTTTTGTTGCTGATACTTCTAAATTTCTCAAACGGAAATATCCAAATCTGATTCTTTCGGCAGCAGTATTTCCTTTTCCCCGCCATGAACGCTTTGATAAAATTCAGCAAGACTGGGAAACTTGGGTTCTCAAGGGTGATATTGATTTACTGACTCCCATGACTTATGCTTTAGATACAAATCGGTTTCAGCAAATCACCCAACCGCTGACAAATACACGAGTATTAGGTAGCACTTTGATAACACCAGCGGTTAAGCTTTTGAATCTTCCTGACATTGTAGCAGTTGATCAGATTCAAGCAGCACGAGATTTACCTACAGGGGGTTATATTATTTTTGCGGCAGAAAGAATTAGTGGTGGGTTTCATCAATTTTTGACTCGCACTCAAGGTGCGCTAGAAACGGATGACAACAGAAGAGCTTCTTTAAATACTTTTAGTAAACCTTCTCATGTTGTGGAGGGGATAATTCCTTATCGTCAACCATTTGCAGCAGCAGCAGATCGTTTTCAAGCTTTGAAAAAAGAATGGAGTTTTATGTTAGGAAATGAGCAACTTTCTCTAGGAGAATCTCAACTTGAAAGTTGGCGAAAGGAAGCAGATGAATTAGCATTAGCTTTGGAAAAATTGGCTGATAATCCTGATAATAATAATTTGAATGATGCTAAAAGAAATCTCAGGAAATTTCAGTTAAAGTTTAGAACTGTTATGAGTGTTCATGCTAGGGAAAATGCTTATCAAGTTCAGACTTGGCAAAATCGTTTAACTTCTTTGGAAATGTTGTTAAATTATGGGGAAAGGGTGCGATTAAATAGTAAGAGATGGTAGTTGTTATAGCGCTACGCGCTAGGGAGTAGGGAGTAGGGAGTAGGGAATAGTAGATTGTTAAACGGTTCCAGGATTTATAAATGTCCTAACGTTTTTGCGTAGTGCTATATAGCAGTTTTATAAATTGCTACAAATATTTAGGTTACCGCTTAGGAGTCAGGAGACAGGAGTCAGAGATATTCTGATATCAAATCAGGTAGTATCGGTTCAAAAAGCATAGAAACCGGGTTTGTTTTAAATGCTCCAGCATATTAAAATCTACCTCCTACAAACCCGGTTTCTTGTTACTCTAATTTATCGGGAACCGTAGCAAGCGGATTTTATATGAAACCATTGTAGGGAATTTCCATGAAAATTCCCTACATTTTTTTTGCCTAATTGAGCAAAATATAAAAATTTAATAATATAGCGCTACGCGCTAGGGAATAGGGAATAGGGAATAGGGAATAGGGAATAGTAGACTAATAAAGGGTTTTAGGATTTAGAAATGTCAAGAGCCTTAATGCGTAGCGCTATACTAATAAATTTAACACAATTATCGACTATAATTATCTATGACTTTTTGATCTTATACCAATTTGATAAATGTTTGCTACAAATAGTTAAAGTATTTCTTAGGAGTCAGAACTCAGGAGTCAGAATGAATGGCTTCGGTACTATTTTTTAGCTATGGAACTTATCTTTTTAGTTAAAGGGAGGCATCTTATAAAGTCTTTTAATCGTCTAAATTATTTGTAATATTCTTTTTTTACAATGGTATTAGATAGTCAATCAAAATTAATTGTATATTTGATTGCTAGGTTAAGTAGCAAGTATTTTTTTCCCCTACTTCCTATTTCCTGTTCCCTGACAAATTTTAAATTCATTTTACACAGGTACTGAATTAGGTATCTATAAACATATTTTCTAGATTAATTTGAGAGATAAAAAATGAGTAAAAAATCTAGCATATCAACAAAGTTATTAACAAAAATTTTAGTAATAGCAGGAATAATTAGCATTGGTCTTTTGCAAAATCTGTTGAAGCCAAAACCTGCTATGAATGCTGAAAGTATAGTTTTTAAAGTTCCTAATCTCACAGATTTATATATGTCTGTAGATTCTCTAGAAGTATTTGCTAAAGAAGGCAGAATTACTAATGATTTTGGCTTCTATGCTGCTTTTATGAAAAAAGAAGATTTAGCAAATTTACGCAATATATTGCAAAAACGTTTTGATATACCGCCTGAATTAATTTCTCGGATTACTAATATGGCTATGGGGCAAGATTTCCTCAAATCTTTGGGTCGGTTAGTACAAATAGATCCTGATATTAATGGTTATGATGGTATGAGAACTGCTTTAATTGAAGCTGCTTCTGACCCGGAAGAAGGTTTTACTATTATCAATATTATTAAAAAATTTCCGGCAAAAACAATCAGAATAAGTACAGATTTTTTATCTGAGTTTTCTAATGAGTTAACAACTTTTCAAGAATATCGAGATACTTCTATTACAGCAATTACTGAACAGGCAGAAAAGCAAGTTTCTACAGACCCGCAAATGGATTATTCTCAACTAGCAGATTTGAGTAACTTAGGTCCTTATAAAGTGACTAAAAAATCTATTAGTTTTGAAATAGATATTCTACGTCAAACTTACACAGGTTTAACAGGTTCTTATACTCTAGAAGCTGATATTTACTTACCTGAAGGAATCTCTAAACCAGTACCTTTAGTAGTTTATAGTCATGGTTTTGGAGCGGAGAAAAAAAGTATTCTTTTAGCAGAACATTTAGCATCTTATGGTATTGCATTAGTAGGGGTTGAACATTTAGGTAGTGACTTAGCATATCGTCAATCTTTTCTCAAAGGAGAAGTAGATATAGATATCAGTCCTATTGAATATCTTAGTCGCCCATCAGACCTCACATTTTTATTAGATGAACTGGAAAATTTAGTCAAAACTGACTCCTATTGGCAATCTAAAATAGACTTAGAAAAAGTCGGTGCATTAGGAAATTCTTTTGGTGCTACTACAGTCTTATCTTTAGGGGGGGCTAATATTAATTTGCCTAGACTAAATCAAGAATGTGACCCGAAAAAATTGAGCTTAAATGTATCGGTATTGTTGCAATGTCGTGCAGGTTATTTACCACCTTCAAATTATCAGTTAAAAGACCCTCGTGTTAAGGCAGTTTTTGCTTATTTTCCCTTAACAAGTGTAGTTTTCGGACCTGAAGAAATGAGGAATATTTCTATTCCGACTTTACTTATGGGAGGTAGTCACGATATTCTGACTCCAGGGATAGAAGAAGATGTTCATCCTTTTATTTGGATGAATAATAATTCAGATAAATATTTGGCTTTTTTGGTTCCAGGAACTCATTTTTCTACTAGCACTTTAATACCTGGTTTGCCAGAAGTATTACAGGGTCCGACACCGGAAGTAGGACAATATTATTTAAAGAATTTAAGTGTGGCTTTCTTTAAAAAATATCTAGATAATCAATCAGAATATGAACCATATTTAACTGCCTCTTATGGCAAAGTAATGAATAAAGATTCTCTAAGTTTGAATTTGATTAAATCTTTAACTGCACAACAATTAATAACTGCTTATGGTAGTTATCCCCCTAAACCAATCATCCCTCTACCTATTACTGCCAAGGTTCCTCAACGGCAAGAAACTATATTAGAAGAAATACAAAGAACTGGAGTAATGAAAGTAGCAATGAGACGAGATGCTACTCCTTTTGGTTATGTTGATAAAACGGGAGAATGGGCTGGTTATTGTGAAGATATTATTGAGGCTTTTGCTCAAAATATTGCTCAGGAATTAAATATTTCAACTGGTGTTAAAGTCATAGAAATTGTCTCTACTCTAGAAAACAGATTTCAATTAGTTCAAAATGGAATTGTACATTTAGAATGCGGTCCGAATACGATTAGGGATGATGTTAAAGGTGTGGCTTTTTCTAATCCTTTCTTTGTCACAGGAACTCATTTTTTAGCGAAAAAAGAAACACAAATAAATCCTGATGATAATTTAGCAGGAGTTAAAACAGGTGTGTTGAGAAATACTACTACAGAAAAATTTATTCAAACAGAATATCCTCAATCAAAAGCAGTTTATTTTAAAGGTAGTAGAGGTATTAATGAAGCTGTCGAATCTCTGGTTAAAGGAGAAATTCAGACTTTGGCTAATGATGGGATTTTATCTCTTGGGGAATTGGTAAGACAAAATCTGAATCTTAATAATTATAAGTTAGTGCCAGAAGAACCTTTAACTTGTGATTTTTATGGGATGATTATCCTGAACAATGACTCTAAATGGCAAACTAAAATTAATTCTTTTATTGATGGTGAAAAATCTAGACCTATTGATGAAAAATGGTTTAAAGATTTATTTCCTTATCAGTTAGAGGGTCTAGATTTTTGTGTGAATCAACAAAAGTAAATATATATGAATAGGGAATAGGGAGTAATTTCAGTTATCAGTTATCAGTTATCAGTATTTTTGGCTGTTTGCGCAGCATTCCGCAGGAAAACCAGAGCTTTGAAATAATGAAATTTATTCTTTTCATCCCCTTAAAAGGGGAAGCTTTGAACTTCTTTTTTTGGTAATTTGAAAGGAAAAAGTATTTTTGATAATTAGGGCTTGCTGATTAAATATCAAAGCATTTACAAGAAGTAAAGTGCCTTTTTCGGTCTGGAAAATGTACCTATTTTTCAGCTCTTTATACTCAAAAAGTTAGCATTTTTGGCAAGAGTTGAGCAAAAAAATTACTCCCCTACTCCCCTACTCATCCTCTACCCTACTCCTTAAAAAATAATTTTTCAGTAAACCCTAATTATTAGTTATGAACCTGTTAAGCACCTACACATAATTATTTATACAAGGAATTTTTATACAGTAAAGATTTCAGCTTCTAAAATGTGTAATTGATTTTGTTTACCTGCTTAATTATTCTTATGTTTACTTCTCCCTGACTCCCTGACTCCCCCACTCAAGAAAATCTAACAAACATTTATCAAATTTGTATAATGAATAGAAAAATTAACCTAGATATTTTCAAAAAACGTCGTGGCAAAACAAAAAAAAGGATACTTATATGCTTAGGTTCCCTACTATTAGGAACTATTCCCCTTTTGTTGACAACTTTCTCGGCAAAAGCAGCAGAACAAGTTTATTTGAATTACGGCATTTTGAGAATAGGAGTCTCTTTAGCTGCTTTAGAAAATTATGCTGAAACAGGTAAAGTTGATGAAGAATTAAAACTTTATCTCCTATTTGTAAATGCAGAAAATCAAGAAAGATTCCGAAATATCCTCAATTTTCAACTCAAGATTAATCCCAGACAACTCAGTCAAGGTTTATATTCTCAAATGGGAGAAAATTTACTTAATTATTTGGGAGAAATGATTCAGGTAGATGGTACAAATGGTGCCGTTGCTATTCGAGAAGCTTTAATCACCACTGCTGAATCTCAAGATTTTACCCCCATAAATTTATTACAGAATTTTTCTGGTCAAATTCAGTTTGACATACTTAAAATTCTGGCAACTCAGAGAGAATTTATTAGCTTGATTCAAGATACAGAAAAACTACTACTAGAAGTTAAGCAACTGACATTAACTGCTGCTAATACTGAACCAAAAATAAATTTTTCTAGATTGCCAGATTTACGCCAAGTAGGGAATTTTTATTTCTATCAAGAGACTCTTAAACTATACGATAAAACTCGTCAACGCCAGTTGCTTGTTAATCTTTATTTACCTTCTAATCTACAAAAAACTCAAACCATACCAGTAGTTATTCTCTCCCCTGGTTTAGCTGCAAAACTGAGTCAATGGCAACATTTAGCAAAACATTTAGCTTCTTATGGTTTTGCTGTGGCAAAAGTACAACATCCAGGGAGTGATTTTAATCATTTTCAAGCTTTTCTGGATGGGGAAGAAAAAGACATATTTCAACTCCAAGAATTTATTAACAGACCTCTAGATATTAGTTATTTATTAGATGAGTTGGAACTGCGAAATAAATCTCAATTCCAAGGAAAGCTTAATCTAAAAAATGTGGGGATGGCTGGTCAATCTTTTGGTGCTTATACAGCTTTAGCTTTGGCTGGAGCAAAAATTAATTTTGAACAACTAAAACAAGATTGTTTGCCACAGATTAAATATTTAAATCCTTCCTTATTTTTACAATGTCGTGCCTTGGAATTGCCTCAACAAAATTATAATTTGCAGGATGAAAGAATTAAGTCAGTATTAGTTATGGACCCGGTGAATGGGAGTATATTTGGTCAGTCAGGTTTTAGTAATATTAATATACCGATTTTGTGGGTTGCTGGCAGTGAAGATCAATTAACTCCCGTGGTAAAAGAACAGGTTTATCCTTTTACTTGGTTGCCAGTAAAAGAGAAGTATTTTATGTTGACAAAAGGTGCAAAACATCTGGATTTTAATGTGACTGCTATTCAGGATGTAGAATCTGTAGATGATGACTCTTTAAATCAGTTAGTTAGTGCAAGTTCCCCTGTGATTAAGTCTTATATTAATGCTTTGGGTTTAGCATTTTTTCAGATGTATGTGAGGAAGGATTCTGATTATTTCAATTATTTAGGTTCTTCTTATGCTTTAGCTATTAGTGAAGAACCCTATACTTTGGGTTTTTTGTCTACTTTGACTGCAGCAGAATTAGCTCAAGTTTTTGCTGGATATGACGAGTAATATTATTATTCAGTTTAACCTGTAAATTACTTTATTATATCTATCTTTTAGCTTGCTTGTCAGCCCATGATAAATCTGTGTTTTACTTTCTGGAAATAACTAATTTACTACTTTTGATAAATTAGGATATTTTTCACATCACTTCCTACTTTTTGTGAACCAAATAAACCAGGTTTATATACCCATGCTGCCCGCACATCTGCAGTAACTTTATCCAAGTTTTTTGGTTTCTTTATTGTCAGAGCAACTCTCACATCATTTTTAATTCCATTACCTTGAAAAAACCAAGCTGGTTGGGAAGTTAATCCTCCAGAAAAATCAATTTTAACATCTCTCATACGTCCTAAATTAAATTCCCACGGGTCTAGTTCAATATCAGCAGGTAAGAGATTTGAAATATTAGCAGTCACGGGAATAAATTTTAGTAATTTATCAACTGCTACATTAACTTTACCTTTAACTAGATATTTTTCATCAAATAAATCAGATGGTAATCCATCTACAGCTATTATTGGTTCATAGCCACTATTTTCCTTGAAAGAAACTTCAAATCTCAGTTGTTCAATTTTACCCTTGGGAAGAATAATATTCATCCCTAGTTCTGCTTTAATTTTATCATATTTATGGTCGGAACCAATAATGGTTGATTCTGCATATTCAGCAATCTCAATTCTCGTTTGTTTGATTAACCGAACTATTTCCCAAGGTTCAAGATCATAATCATTTAATTGTTGTGGGAAAAAACGACCAATCAGAGGTGGTAAATCTTGATTATTTTCAGTAATATCATTAGGAATTAGATCGTAGTTATCAGCAAAATTAATTGTTTGATTTAGCTGATATTCATCATCAAAAATATACGTTGGTTCTAATAGTTGACTGTTCATCTTATTCTCCATTAAAATCAATTATAATTTAATTTAGCTATAGATATAGCAATTAGAAAATTGGTGTAATTGTTCATATATTATGCCAGTTACAAAAAGTCATACTATACTTTAGTCACACTTCAATTATTAAGTAATTAACACAAACTGAATAACTTTTTTGATAATTAATGTCCAGTTAATGTTAATTATTATTATGTTTACTTTTCCCCCACTCCCCTGCTCAATAAAATGTAGAAAAGTTTTTGAGAAATGGTATTAGATGAAATCTGGTTATTGGTACTTTAGCAAAAAATATGTTGAAAATAGCATAAAACCCTTATACAGTAAAGGTTTTACATTTAATTAACCTAGCCCTTGATATATCTAGGTTTGAGCTATTTCTAGTGTGTTGATGTATTTCACTTACCCCCATTAGCTTTGAAGACATTTTTGCTGCGAAAAATACCAAAGTACCCTACAGTTATCGCATTTCCCACTTCACATCAAGACAGACCTTAATCGGTAAACTATTAAATAATTTTCTTGCTTAAATCTTTCCTTTTTTTCTTACTTTTGACTTTTGACTTTTAACTTTTGACTTTCTCTGTCATAGGATAATTAATTACTCGGACTATATATTAGTTGTTCCCTATCATCAATCTTCTGAACTTCAGAGTCAAACTCCGGATTTTTTTCAAATAGTATTTGACAAGGAATGGATAAGATAAATATTGAGCAAATTCGAGTTAATAGTAGATAGTTAAACATAACCCAAGAAGATATAGCATAAGTTATAAATTAGAACTCAAATTATTGTTGGGACTAAACTTCAATATTTCCTATAACTTTGTGAGCTATTTTTAATAGGGAATGATGTGAATATCTTTTTAAAACAACCGATAAAGCTCGCTCCAAGTTCACTGCGAAATCTTGGTTTTGAATATCCACAATGATTTGATAAACCAGTTCAAAAATAATTCGTTCATCTTTTGTGAAAACAATATATTCGGCATTATCAAAATTTTTAAATTTATCTAATTCTGCCAGACTTCTTTCACCACTAACTTGATAACCTCTGGCATCTCGATATAGATAAAAGTTGAGATGAGAATTTTTTACGACTAATTCATTCCAGTTAGTCATCCGAGAAAAAAATGCGTTTCCTCCATCATATAAAAAACTTATAGCATAACCTAGATTTGCTGTCTCAATAACCAAATGGTCTGGAATTTTTTTAGGTCTATCTAAGGCGAGAAAATCTAACTTTATCTCTGGTTTAATCATTTTAAAGGATTCAAAAATTTTCTCCAATTTTCCTCGGTCATCACTACTGGTAATAATTTGAGACTCACTATAGTTTTCTTCTAGTTCATGATATTGCTGATTGAGGTAATCTGTGATAATTTTATCGGCATTAGTTTGAGCAGTCTCAGCAATAGATATTTTACCATTTTTCTCAACTTTTACTTCTAAATTTGTTTCTAGATTAGATTCAATATCCAGTTTTCCAGCTATTTTGAGAACAAGTTCTTTAATTTGTTTAACGTCTGAGGCTAAACTTTGTATATTGGAATTATCTTGTAATTTTATTGTGCTGTTTGTCTCAACACTCAAATACTCAGGCAGGGGAATATTATGAATTTTATAATTATAGAAATCAGCCGCAGAATTAATCATTCCACGCACAGAATTTCTACTTAAGATAGTCTGAATTTCCTGTGGAGAAAAAATTTCCTCTATGGGAATATTAATAGACTTTAATTTTTCATTAAGAATTGCTTTTAGTTGTTGTTCAGATGGCTTTTGTAAGAATACTTGACATTGAGAAATTCTATCTATAATAGAATCATCAAACTCTTGTTGGAACTGTTGCCAGCGATCAGGAAATAAATTCAAAATAATCAAACTATTCGGAACATGGGTAAAAATTTCCTTGATAGCTTCTCCAAAACTATGCAAAAGATTTTGATTATATTCCCTACCTAAACCTTCTAACTGATCGAATACAATAATTAAAGGTTCATCTAAAAGTGATAAATAACCAAATATTTTTAATGCTTCTAGAGATACTTCTTCTCTATTTATACTTTGATGCCAGGATGATATCCTAACCTTATCTAAGTATTTTTGAGGTACTTCATTCATTGCTAACCATTCTCTAATGATGCAACGATAATCTATAGATCTATATCCACAAAACTTGATAATTCCTTTTAATATTTCTGGTCCATATCCTGCCCTGGAATAATTTGTTACCCACCACAGATAAACTCGATTTTCTATATGTTCCCAAAGTTCTCTTCTAGCTTTAGTATCTGATGAGAAATAGGTTAGTAATTTCAGGTAGTTTCCATGTTCTACTTCTGCTAATATATTCCTGTCTTTTTTGCTAACTTTTGTCAAATATAGATGAGGGTTTTCAACAATAATTTCCTTGAAAATATTGGCACAACTATTAGCAATCAAATATTCTAGTTGAGTATAATTAATTTTTGGTATACTCCTAATCAAAGATTCAAGTATCCGACTATAAATATGATATATAACAGCATCAGGATTATTAGGTTGACGAATAAATAATAGTCGGTTAGTTTTTAATCTACTATTTGCTAGTCGCATCATTAGGTGAGTTTTGCCAAATCCAGGTTCCCCTATAACTACAACCCCTTTACTTTGATGATTTATATCTTGCTTAATATCTTTTAGAGTAGATTGTATCCGATGAAATTCTTTACTAAAAACATTATCTGCATCGTTATGTGCCTGAAAAGGATGATCAACTCGACTACTTCCAAATGGATTTTTTCTTTTTTGAAGTTGAGCTTGAAGATTTAGATCGATCATAATCTTGATAATTGATATAATTGAAATTTAAACAATATAACCTATTATATCAAGTCTGGATCATTAAAAATCTCTAGAAAAGAGAGAACAGGGAACAGGGAATAGTCGGATTCTATCTAACTCTCTAATGCTCTAATTATCAATTATCCATTATCAATTATCCATTATCAATTACCAAGGACTACCAACCATAGTAAACCCTGCCCAATAATAAGGATGAGCAAAATTCTTATTTTGAATATTCGCCAATTGTGGTGGCAAAGTTACCTCCCCGCGACTACCCGAACCTCTTAACTTACCTTCTTCTATGATAACTTCTCCCCTCAACATCCCTAACTGTGCTTCTCGTAATGCCTCTGCTTTAATCTTCACATCATCTAAATGAGCGTAAAACTCTGTCATTAATCCTAAAGTACCTTCATCACTAACCAACCATAAACTCCCCAATACTGACTTCACTCCTGTTGCTACAGCAAAACCAGCAAAACCTAATTCCGCTTGCCTATTTCCCACTGCCGTTTGACAAGCAGATAACACTAATAATTCCACTGCTGGATGATTCCAACCTAACTGTCTTACTTGATTTAATCGCAATTTTTGCTCCCACAATTGAACATAAGATTGACTAATATCTCCACTTTTAAATTCAGCATGAGTAGCCAAATGAATAATTGGATAAGGATAATTTTGACGTTGACTAATCAGATTTTTCATCGTGAATTCTTGATTGAGAAAACTATTACCTTGCCATAATTCTTGAGAAATAGTTTCTAACTCGACAGGTACAGCAGGTAAAGGTGTATTGTCCCTAAATTCACTAGCACCCATTCCTAATAATTTTGTATTTTGAATCGGGCGATAACGACTATCCATTAAACTCACACTGGGAATAGTAGTAATATTATATTTCTCAATCAGAAATTGTTCTCCATCATGTAAAGCAGCCAGTGGAAAAAGGCGAAATCCAGTATCCATACTAAATAAAATTGTATCAATATTAGCTGCCTCTAACTCGGCTGCAATTGGTGCAATTAACCACTGATATAATTTTTGAGCGAATGGTAAATAGCTTGTAGTATTACGCCTCCTAAAGTCAGTAATTTCTACAGTAAAATTCATGGCATTTTGGAATAGTTTTTTCCGATTTACTGTAGGAATATTTTTGAGAATTGGCTGACCATCTTTAGTAAGTAATATTATCTGTAATTGTTCTTGATAAGCATTAACATAAACAACGGCTGATTCTTTTCCAGTTTGATTAGCCATATCGGTCAACATATTTCGGACATTTTGTGTATTGACTAATTTTTCGGCTAAGTCTTCTCCAAAGTAATCTGAATATTCTTTAAGACGACTTTCTTCTAACATGGTTACTATTTGGTCTGAACCTGTAGCAACTGTGAGAGGATTTGTATTAACAGTATCTATTATCTTTAATATTTGTTGACTATCAGTAGTATGGTTGATAGATTCTTCTGTTTGTTCTTTAGCTGTACCAGTATTTGTGGTTTGGTTGTTGTTACTGGGAGTTGTATCATTAATATTAATTGATATCTGGCTTGTATTTTGATTGATTTCTTGGTTCTGAATATTGATGGAATTATTGCCAAAATTTTGATTAATTTCTCCTAGGTTTTGTTGGCTACCTGAGGTTTGAATATTGGTAATATTATTACCTGCATTTTGAGTAACGTTGCCAATATTTTGATTGCCACCAGCAATTTGAATATTAGTGGCATCATTTCCAGCATTTTGATTGATATTTCCTGTGGTGATGTCGCCAAATGTTGTTTGAATATTAGTGGCATCATTTCCAGCATTTTGAGTGATGTTTTCTGTGGTTATATTTCCACCTATAATTGAAGTATTTGTATTGTCATTAGTAATAATTTGGCCACCGTTGGTTTGAATATTAACAGTGTTATTGTTAGTATTGTTAACTCCTGTATTTTGAGTGTTGATAGCATCAGCGCCTGTATTTTGATTAATATCTTCTGTAGCTATATTACCTGTAGAAGCTTGAATATTGGTCGTGTTATTGTTAACTACATCCCCTGTGTCGGTTTGAATTGTGGATATGTTATTGTTGATAGTATTAATGCCAGTATTTTGAGTGTTGATAGCATTATTGCCACCAGTTTGATTAATATCTTCTGTGATTATATTACCTGTAGAAGCTTGAATATTGGTCGTGTTATTGTTAACTACATCCCCTGTGTCGGTTTGAATTGTGGATATGTTATTGTTGATAGTGGTACTAACACCTGTATTTTGAGTGTTGATAGCATCAGCGCCTGTATTTTGATTAATATCTTCTGTAGCTATATTACCTGTAGAAGCTTGAATATTGGTCGTGTTATTGTTAACTACATCCCCTGTGTCGGTTTG
>JBCDJM010000167.1:0-16269 GCA_038747755.1 Cyanobacteria bacterium P01_H01_bin.35 | reverse complement strand
CTTCGAAAAAAAAGATAGCATATAGGGTTCAATTGGTGGAAAAAGATTATTTTTTGTGATGCTACCAGAAAAAATACAAGCACAATTATTAAAATTACCATCTGTAACACAAAAATTATTGCAGTTAGTAATTCCATTCGCGATTTAGCAAGATTAAATAAAATATAAGGGAAAAGGCGTTGGCGTAAATTAAAATGAGTGGCTACTATTCGTCTTGATAATGGTAGGATTAGAGTTGCTGAATTACACTGGTATGAAGCGCATGGAATTGGTAAAAAAGAGATTAAACGTAAATTTTATTTGGATTAAAAACTATGAATAATCAGAAATCTGAAGCTCAATTTGCCGTTTGTATTAAAAATAAAGATTATCCTGCTTCTTTGGAGTTACATAAAATTTATGTAGTTTTAACTGATGAAGAGGCAATAAAAGATGGCGATTTAAGAATAGTTGATGAAAGTGGAGAAGATTATCTTTATCCTGCCGATTATTTTGTAATAATTGAATTGCCAAAAGTTGTTCAAGATTCTGTTTTAGTTATTGTTTGATTAAGTTATTACTAGAAGGCGAATAATTAGGGTTTGCTGAATAAAGTCTTTTAGTAGGGGTAGGAGTCAGGTAGGGGAGCCGTCGGATTGGCGACGTACAGGAGAAATGGGGAATTTAGAGGAGGTAGTGGGAGGAATTATGCCTAAGCCCTAATTACTGTATTATCAAAGTTTCAAGTACATAAAATCTAACTTCTGACTTCTGACTTCTAACTTCTGACTTCAACTTAACCCCTGGGAAATAAAACCAGACCAATAATGGGGACTCACAAAAGGCAATTTTTCTCGGCAAAGCAAATCTAATCGCACTCGCACATTTTTCATAATTTCTGCTTTATTTTCTCCCCACTGTTGCTGCTCAAAATAATTCTCTAATTGCCCTTTGTAACTATCACATAATTCATCTCCTGTCAAGTTCCGTAGTTTATATTGAGCTTGACGCATTGCCTCGGAACGACTTTTGTCTTGTTTTTCCTGATAGTACAGGATGCAAAACAATGCTGTGGCTAAGTCATCCACTTCCCACAAGGTACTGACTACATTTCGCGCTCCCGCACAGAGGAAACCACTGGCAATACTCAGGGGATCATCAGTAATTTGGGTAAGAGTTAAATTTGTTTCGCAGCAGGAGAGGAACACTTCTATTAACCTAGAAAATCTCCAGGTGAATATGCGTCCGAGGTTGATGTCGCCGTCGAATAATACCAGTTTTGAGTCGAGGGAGTTATTCAGGTTTGAACGAGCGTGATGACTGGAATGAATACTTTCTACTTGCTTGAGTAGGTCTTGATAGTTGTTGATGGTTGCTTTTTGGTATTGCAGGCGTTTTTCTTGGGGAACTCCGTGCATAGTTGCTACGGTTTCGCACTCGTAACCTGTGAAAATTAGGTCGCCTGTGGCATTTTCGATAATTCCCATTTTAGTAGGTTTGACTTTTTCTCGCTGGTGGCAAAAGTTGAGTATTTGGCAACTGGGAACTATACGCAGGCGGAATTTGTCGCTGAGGTATTTTGGTTGTTGGGGTGGTTTTTTGGTGGTTGTTTTTGATGGTTTGCTCGGTAAATTTAGACCCCGTGTTTGCTCAAAAAATGTACCGCTGTCGGGAATGGGAATGTCGTTTAAGGGTAATGCTGCAAAAGGTATTTGATGCAGGTAGAAGTGAGGGATGATGATTAATTCTTTGATACCTTGGAGATGTTCAGAAATGAGTTGATTTAGTTGCAGACGTTTGGCAACTTCCGAGAGAATTTTACCCATTTGTTGTTGCCATGCAGTTTGATTTTCAACGTAGGGTTTTAACCAGTTATCAAATATCAAACCTTGCATTTCATATCCTTGACTTTCGCAAGTGTGGAGAGTTACTTGAACATTAGTCTTTGACTGAGATGGCTGCAGTTCCCTCCCCATGACATTCTCTTCAGTCATTGGAAACCGCAGGATGAAAATGTGGGTATCTTTTTCAGTGCTGTAAAAGTTAAGGATGGCGGTTTCAGTATCGGGAATTAAAGCTTGCATTTCCTCGAAACTGAGGGGGTCTGGTTGTAGTTGACCCGCTAATACTTGGTCTTGACTGCGAATTTTCAGCCAAGCTTCTTGTTTTTGTGCTTCTAATTCTTCTGTTTTTTCCAGGATAGCTTCATCGTTAGGAATTTGTTGGCGAGTCGAGGCTAATTTTCTCATGGTATCGTTGTCAGAAAAACGCCAAGGGTTGCTTTGCTGTTGTAGATCATAGTATGCTTCGACTTCCGGGGGGATTTCACCTTTGGGGTAGAGGTCTTTGCTGCTGTAAAATAAGTCGGCGAGGTGTCGAGCGCGAGAACGATCTGCGGTTTCGATGGCTTTATAATATTGTTTGAGGTTGATGTAGCATTGGAGGGCGTTGGCGTAAACAGAGATAGCTTCTGCAATGATTTCTTGGCGACGTTTGTCGGTAGTTGAGCCTTTACGGAGTTGTTCGACTGCTTGCATGGCAGGCTCGTATCCTTCTAAGGCGAGATACCAGTCGCCTTGGGTGAAGCCGATATTGCCTAGACTTCTACCTAATTTAAAGCATTCGGCTGGCATAGTTTGAGGAGTGGTAATTTTGAAACTGTCTCGATAGTTTTGAATGGCTCTCTCCATTTGTCGCCATTCGCAGTAAGTATTACCAATATTAATTAGAGAAATAGCTTCTTCTCTGTGGGCTTTCATTTCCCGACTAATAGCTAAAGAATCCTTAAGGTAAGTTATCGCTTGTTCATACTGTCCTATACACTGATAAGCAATACCTAAAATCCCTATAAATTTCACTCGCGTTATAGAGTTTTTGATTTGCATCAGACCTAAAGAATCCTTAAGGTAAGCGATCGCTTGTTCATGTTTTCCCATTAAATTGTAAACACCACCTAAATTTCCCAGAGAGCTAACTTCCGACTGATAGTCTTTGATTTCTCTACTGATAGCTAAAGACTTTTCCAGGTAAGTTATCGCTCGTTCATATTCTCCCAAATAGGCATAAACATTGCCTAAATTTCCCAGAGAATTACCCTCTAACTTGTAGTCTTTTATGTCTCGACGAATGGCCAAAGATTCTTCGTGGTAAGTTATTGCTCGTTCATATCCTCCCAAATTTTGGTAAACCAAGCCTAAAGATTCCAAGGCATTTGCTTCCAACTTGTAGTCTTTGATTTCTCTACTGATAGCTAAAGATTTTTCGTGGTAAGTTATTGCTTGTTCATATTCTCTCAAACCTTGATGAGCATCGGCTAAGTTCCATAGAGAATTAGCTTCCAACTTGTAGTCTTTGATTTCTCGACTGATAATTAAAGACTGTTTGTAATAATTGAGCGCTTGTTCATATTTTTCAAAATCGTGGTAAGTATTACCTAAAGCAGATAGACAATTAGCTTCCCACTCGCGATCGCCTATTTCCTGATATATGGCTAAAGATTCTTTCAAGTAAGTTATTGCTAGTTCATATTCTCCTAGAGAGTTATAAACATTGCCTAAATTAAATAAAGGCTTCGGTTCCCCCTGGCGATCTTTTATTTCCCGATATATGGCCAAAGATTGTTCGTAAAAATTGATTTTTTCAAGTTTACCCGGAGAGTCGCAAGTATTTCCTAAAATCAATAGAGAATTCGCTTCTCCTTGGCGATCGCCAATAGCTTGATAAATGCTTAAGGAAAGTTGGCAGCAATCAAAAGATAAAGGATACTGACTGATATAAAATAGCTCTTTTCCCCATTTATAGAAAATGTCGGCTGTTTCTTTCCTAGTCAGTTTAGGCTGCTGTTCGCTACCTAAAATTTCTCCCAGTTGCAACGCCAGGTTAGTCAGAAAATCCATCACATTTTCATTGTTGTGATCATTAGCAACTGCAATCATGGTTGCCAAAAGTCCAGGATCGACTAACTCAAAATTATCGTTTAAGATTTGCGCTTCTTCGCCACTAGGAGATTCAATCAGTTTTTTGATGAGCTGTAAATAAGCAACTTGAGGTTGTTCATCCATTGTGATTTTCCTTTTTTTATATATAATTATTAGAATTATTTGAGATGCTATTTAATAACTAAGAAACTAAATTTATCTAACTCCAAGCTGTTAGAAAATGACAGAAGTAAATAAAGCCATATTTTCTGTTATAATAGACTTGTACTTAATTTACAATGATACATTGCTTTGGATTATAACTTTGATTGGAATTCAGCCAAAGAAAAACAAAATATTCGCAAACATCAATTAAATTTTCGTTTGGCATCAACTGTTTTCCGCGATCCTTATCAATTAACAATCTACGATGAAGAACATAGTCAAGATGAAGATAGATGGATTACTATAGGCTTAGATGAAACAGGTATTTTAAGGGTTATTGTCCATACCTTTAAAGAAATCAATAAATCCTCCTATCTAATTCGGATTATTTCAGCTCGTAAGGCTACTTTAACTGAAACTCAAGTTTATCAACAGAGACAATTATGAAATCAGAATACGATTTTTCCCAAGCAGAACAAGGCAAGTTTTACCATCCCGATGCTAATTTTCATTACTCGATTTATCTCGAACCAGATGTGGAACAATTTATCACTAAAATTGCTGAACAGAGAAAAATTGACGTACAAATTTTAGTCAATGAATGGTTGAGAAATCATATTAAAAACATGACTATTGAGTAAAATTATTCTGCCAAAGCATCCCAAAGTTCAGACATTGGCTCATTAAAATTGCTGCTGATTTTGATTGGCATTCCTCGTAATGGATAATTTTTTGTAGATGTGTCAGAAATAGTATAAGGAACAATACGAGCAACTGGCAAACCTTGGCGGGTAATGACAACTTCAGACTGGTTAGCAGCAATTTCCTCAATAATTACTGTTAGGTTAATATTGGTTTTGTCTAAGTCTAGATGTTTCATACTTTCACGCCGATAATGATTTTATCTTCTGATTTTAACATTATTAGGACTTACGCATTAGCTACAAAAAGCTAGGATTTGAGATTGCTTCCCTGTCGGTCGCAATGACAAAAATGGGTTGTACTACGTCAGTTCTAATTATATTTTCTACGCACCCGTAGAAACATACTTGGAGAAAGTTAGTTTCTGCATTCTCGTTATTGTTAATGATATAGCGTTTTTCAGTCTGGTGAGGTACATCAACGATCCCCCTAAATCCCCCTTATAAAGGGGGACTTCCAGTTCCCCCCTTCTCAAGGGGGGTTAGGGGGGATCGAAAGCGGTGTACCTCACAAAGGGTGGGAAATGCTATACAATTATATAATACCTATATCTCCAAAACCATGATTGTTAACCAAAACACACATTATATTCCTCCTGAAGAATATCTCACAGAAGAAGAACTCAGTCCTGTCAAACACGAATATATTGATGGACAAGTATACGCAATGGCAGGTGCTAGTGATGCCCATGTCACCATTGCTGGAAACTTATTTGCACTGTTAAGAAATTATCTCCGAGGCAGTGGTTGTCGCGTCTATATGTCAGACATGAAAGCTCATATAGAAACTGCCAATACATTCTACTATCCTGATGTTATGGTAACTTGCGACGCTAGAGATCAAGCCTTGCCAAATCATAAAAAATATCCTTGTTTAATAGTAGAAGTTTTATCCGAAAGTACAGAAGCTTTTGACAGAGGTGACAAATTTATTAACTATCAGCAATTACCAACTTTGCAAGAATACGTTTTAATTAACCAAAAACGCCAGCGTTTAGAATGTTTCCGTCGCAATGCTGAAGGTCTTTGGGTATTACACGCTTATACTCAAGGCAGTGAGATTCACCTAGCAAGCATTGACTTTCGGACTAACATTGATAATTTGTATGAAGATGTCATTTTTGGAGAAACTCCGTAGTTTTTTTATGATTCTACCACATCAAAACTTTGATAAAAAACTTGCCAATTATTTTGTTTTTCCAACTCTTCAAATAACTCCTTTATCCGTTCACTATTCCATGCAATTAATGGTTCATTTTCACGAGGATTTAACCAAGGTAAATTCAAAGGTTTTTCCAAGGCGATCGCTAAAAATTCCTCCTTTCCTAAATCGTCAAACCTAAAATTTGTCTGACTACTATCTTGACCTGCCCAAGAATTTTCTTGAGGCAGCAAAATTGGCGGTTTTTCTATTATTGAAATTGGTGCATAAGCAGAAGATGGACAAAGCAATTTTTGCCCATCTGGACTGCGATTTAATAATAACAATTGATGATTATTAACTGGACAATCAATTGCCATCCAAAGAGATTTTTCAGCAGGAAGAGTAGGAGTAGTTTGCTGTACTTTAGGGGGTGGAGGTGGCATAACTAAGCCTCCTCTATTTTTTTCATCATTCGTTAAAAACTTTATCCAGTTAAGAGGAGATTTAGCTTTTTCTTGCAATATTTGCCAACTATTAGCCTCAAGCCATCGTGGATATTTATAATTCCATAGCCACTCATAAGCGACTCGCCAAGTACCTCTTTGCCCTTTTTGTCCATGAAGTAATTGATCTGTATTAACTCCATCATTTTCCATTTCTTCTTTATATGTATTTGCCAAAGAGCGCACCACATTTTGGGAAGTTGTGTTAATTGATATTACATAATCTCCCTGACCAAGACGCGAATCTTGTGACATTTTCGGTGCAATTTCTGTGTGCTGAACTGTCATGGGGCGATTTTTATCGTACCTCAGAGGAAAAAATACTTCCTCTCTTAAATTAAACTGTTGCTGATTTAATTTTAAGTCTTGAGCAATGTCCTCAAGAAATTTTTCAGGTTTCATTATCTATTACCTCTAATATTTTCAAGATTAATAAATCAGGTCTTTCAGGGAATATTAGCCTTTCAAGTATTAGTCATCAGCAAAGAATCCCGATTTAATATACTTATTTATCAATATATTATCACATTATTAATAGTATGAATCTACTATTTAACTATTTCAACTATTTCAACTATTTAAGCTATTTGAAATATTTAGATTATTTCAATTATTTAACAAGGAAAATAACTATTTAAAATTATCGACATGAAAGTTATTTATGGATTAAAGTAAAAATGGTTATTTGAGGATGTATTTCTCAAATAAACAGTTATTCTACCCTCATTTAGCTTGGAAAAATTTTGTTTTTAAACCTATAAAAATTCAAAGGAGGAAATTTTTATGTGGAATTGGCTAAAGAAACTATGGAACGGTGCTAAAAATTTAGTAGCCAAAATATTTCAGGCTTTTATTGAATGGATTATCTACTTAATTGAAGTAGTTTATATCACTTTTATAACTTCAATAATCTTGACTTTCTTTACAGCAGCTTATGTGACTTATGTCATGTTGTATGTACTCAATGGCGAGGCCGTTTTAGAAATTTGGGACCCTGAAAAAAAACAACAGCCTTCAAAAATTATAACCTTGGAAAAACCACCTTCTGGTGTTGTTAAGCCAAACCGAGAAGAAGCTGAAGTTTTAAAAGCAACTAGAAAATAAGGAACAATCTTTAGATAATCCAGAAATTGTAAAAAAGGAGAATAAATTATGTCACGAAATACTAAAACTCAGAATGTTTATTTGAGTGCTACTTATGAATCTTCTCACCGCGATAGTATTCTCAAACAGATACAAATTATCGGCATTCCTGGAAAAGAGAAAAACGGCCAGTACGTCCTTTCTAACTTAATGTACAGCTTTTTTGATAACACGATCGTTCGCCCTATCTTTTCTGGAAGCCGTCAAATTTCTAATTTAGATTGGGAAAGGCTAAAAATCTGGCTATTTGCAAAAGACGAAGACGAGGATTTAGAATATCAAATCCCTGAAGTTGATAATCAAGACTTACAAATCAAATCAAAAATTCGACAGTCAAATCTAAAAAGTATATACGTTTTGAACGATGAATTGAGTGATAAGGAATATAAGCTTTGGAGAAAAAAAGCCAAAAGCCTTTTTACGCCTATATTTGGAAAATTTGTTGCTCCTCCTAATTTACCTCAGTTGCCTTTTGAGCTGCCTTTCCTAGAATCCCTAGATTCCAGGTTAGATCCTTACGCGAAAATGAAGCGCGAATTATTTTTTGATGGCTTAATTATCCAAATTGATTAATTCCTTCACCTAAATAAAGTAGGAACATAGCAATGCTGTGTTCTTACTTCTGAGTCCAGAAACACAAAGAGGAAGTTCTACAACTATGCCTAGACTTGACAAATTTATGAACGCTGCTGCGGAAGTTGCTGTTAATGGCAATGGCAAAAGCTTTTCTAGTCCCGCTAAAGAAAAAGAACCTGTTAATCAGTCTTCAGACTCACCCATCGATCTGAAAGATTATCTGAGAGACCCAAAATATACCCTAAAAGGTTATATCTTTCCAACAGACAAAGTTAAACAGCAAGTAGAGAGAATTCTGGGTGAGATTAAAAATCATAACCTCATCTATTATATATGGGGTATGGCTGAGAAACATAAAACAGACATTGCACTAGCAATGAATATCTCTGGCCCTCCTGGTACTGGAAAAAGTATGCTGCTGGAGGCGATCGCCCATGAATTAGGATTAAAAATTTTAGAAGTTCCATCCACAGCTTCTAAGTTGGTAGGGGATACTGAAAAAATTATTGAAGAGATTTTCAGATTTGCCACAACCCATAACGCATTTATAGTCTGGAATGAAGCGGATAGGGACTTCGGCAAAAGGCTGGAGTCAGTCAGTCAGTCAGCGGATGCAGGAATAAATTCTGCCCGCTCAATATTATTGGAACAGTTTTCGTCTTATGAAGGAGCGATCGGGTTAACGACAAATTTTCTGAAAAATTATGATTCAGCTTTTATTTCTCGCATTCGGTTCAACATTCAATTAGATTTGCCCGATGAAGCAGCCAGATATAAAATTTGGGAATATCAACTTCCTAGTAAGTTGCCTCGCGATGAGTCAGTAAATTTTTCCGAACTAGCAAAACAGTTTGATAACACTTCAGGCAGAGATATTAAAAAGGCAGTGTTGAACGGTGTTGTTAGTGCTGCTAGTGAAGAAAAACCAGATACGGAAAAGCAAGTTACCCAGTCTCACTTTATAGAGGCAATGGAAGAAGTAATTGCTGCTAATAAAGCTGCTGAAAAGGAAGAGCTAAAGTTAACTCCTGTGGATGGTAATGTTGAGTTGCCACCTGAGCCATCTGTTGCATCTAAACCCTCTGTTTCATCCTAAAGAGGCCACTTAAATAGGCAAAGTTAGAAATACTTTGCCTAAAATTTTCCAGTTTGTTCTATAGAGACCCAATGACGCTATCTGTATAATAATAATAGATACTCAGGAGTTAACTATGAAATTAAAAGATTTAGAACCCCAACTTTTGGCACTAACTCCAGCAGAAAAATTTCAAGCTATTCAACTTTTAACTCAAAGTTTAGCTAATAGTTGGTCTGGTATTGAAAAGACCCCTGGTGTTTGTGGTGGTAATGCTTGTATTGCTGGTACTCGTATACCTGTTTGGGTATTAGTTAATGCTCGTCGTTTGGGTGTGAGTGAGTCGGAGTTGTTGCAAGACTATCCCAGTCTCCAAGCAGCGGATCTAGTTAATGCTTGGACTTATGCTGAGGTATATTCTCAGGATATTGAGTTAGCTATTCGAGAAAATGAGGAGATTTAACTTGTGGCACGTCTCTATGCTGACGAACAGTTTCCTAAACGGGTTGTGGAATTGCTGAGAACTTTTGGTCACGATGTCCTAACAGTACAAGAAGCAGGATTAGCTAATCAAAAGATTCCCGATCTAGAGGTATTAGCTTTTGCTACTCAAAATGAACGTGCAGTTTTAACGTTAAATCGAGTTGACTTTTTTCGACTGCATCGTACCGTATCAAATCATGGGGGTATTATTGCTTGCAAAGATGATTTTGACAGAGAAAGAATGGCTAACAGAATTAATGATGCAATTTCTGCTCAAGAAACATTAACAGATCAATTGATTCGAGTTAAACGTCCACAGCAATAACGAAGTCAGAAGTCAGAAGTCAGAAGTCAGAAGTTGTTTTTGTAACGGGGATTAGAGCAAAACTCCAAAAACGTTTCGCCTTATGGGCGGGGTTTTAGACCCAATCCTGTTTGATAAATTAAGTATAGCGATCGCTCAAGAGGTTCATAGTTGTTGTTTAGCGCTAGAGGTCTATTATTTGAAAAGCAGCGATCGTAAAACCTGTTATGATAAAGATCGCCAAACACATATCAAAAAATATTAAACAAAAATGGCAGCAAAACACACCCCAAAATTTATTCTCGGTTTTGTACTGTTATGCTTGACTGGGCGATCGCTTCCCTACTTTTTCCCCATTCGCTCTCAAGACATAGTTCAACATCAACAAACTTTCAAATTTACCGATCGTAACGCTCTCCCTCTGGGAACTATCCTCACCCACAACCAAGAAAATACTGTAGTCGTACCCCTAGATAAAATTTCACCTCTATTTATCAACGCCATTATTGCTGCGGAAGATAAAAGATATTATCAACATGGCGCTCTGGATATGAAAGCAATTGGGCGATCGCTCCTAGAAGCTATCCAAGCAAGACAAATAGTCAGTGGTGCTTCTACTATTACGATGCAACTTGCTCGAATGTTGGAACCCACACCGCGAACTTTCGGCAACAAAGTTAGAGAAATATGGTTATCTTGGCGACTGACAGCAGGTATGAGCAAAAATCAAATCCTGGAAGCATACATCAACCGCTTACCAATGGGAGGAAACATTTATGGTGTGGAAGCAGCATCCCGTACCTATTTTGGCATCTCCGCTACCGATCTCAACCTCGCCCAAGCAACCATTCTTGCTGCCTTACCGAACGATCCTACCGATCTCAACCCCTATTACCACTGGAATATTCTCAAAAAACGTCAAAAGTATGTTCTCAATCGCATGGTTGAAGACAACTATATTACCCAAACTCAAGCGGAAAAAACTTTTGCTGAAGAAATAACTTTACAACCAGAAAATCAAGGTATTATTGCCGCGCCACATTTCCTTTTTTGGTTATCTGAAAATCTATCTACTAATTTAAACCTCGCCTTTAAAGACGATGTTTTTACCACAGCTACTCCTACAGTTATTCGCACTACTATCGACCGACCTTTACAACAATTTGTCACTGCTCAAGTACGGCAGATAATTAAAAATTTGCAGCCTTATAATGTCGATCATGCTGCTGCTATTGTTATTGATAATTACAGTGGAGAAGTATTAGCTTATGTGGGTTCTCCTAATTATTTTGATTATCAAAAAATGGGTGGTAATGATGGAGTACAAGCATTGCGTCAACCTGGTTCGACGTTGAAGCCTTTTTTATATCAATTAGCATTAGAAAATCGAGTCATTAATCCTAATACAGTTTTGGCAGATGTACCTACATATTATGCTATTCCCGGCGCTCAACTTTATAGTCCTACTAATTATAATAAAGATAAATTTTTAGGTCCTGTTATTGTCAGGGTTGCTTTGGCAAATTCTCTGAATATTCCAGCAGTGCGAGTATTAGAAAAAGTGGGAGTAGATAATTTTTTAAACCGTCTACATGAATTAGGTTTTACACATTTACAAGCATCTCCAGAATATTATGGTTTAGGTTTAAGTTTAGGCAGTGGAGAAGTTAGTTTATGGGAGTTGGCAAAGGCTTATTTAATAATGGCAAGACAAGGAGAAGTTATTCCTATTGTTACAACAAAAAGGCAGGAGGCAGAAAGCAGAAGGCAGAATGTATCTCCCCTACCACGCTTTAAAACGGTGAAAAGGCAGAATGATTTGGAAAAACTAACTTTTTTTCAAAATAGAATTAGGGAAGATTATTCACAGACAAAAAACAAAAATATACCCCCACTACCCAAAGCCAAATCTGAATGGATGTTAATTACAGATATGTTGAGCGATACTCATGCTAGAGCTACAGAATTTGGAGTTAATTCGGCTTTAAATTTGCCATTTCCAGCAGCAGTAAAAACTGGTACTTCTTCAGATTTTCGAGATACTTGGACTGTTGGTTTTTCCAAAGATTATACTGTAGCAGTTTGGGTAGGTAATTTTAGTGGTAAACCAATGATACAAATATCAGGAGTTATGGGTGCTGCACCTTTATGGAATCGAATTATGCTGCATTTACATGAAAAGAAAGAACCGACTTTTTTCCCCACACCAAAAAATCTGGTTCAGCGCCCAGTTTGTACAATTTCTGGATTGCGTCCTACATCAGATTGTCCGTCGGTAATGACCGAGTATTTTTATCCAGAAAAGTTGGCAGAATACGAGCATTTATCTAATAGCGATCGAGTGGGAAATTTGCCTGCTGAATATAACGAATGGTTGGCAAGACAAAGTGAGTCTAGTTTGGTTGATGGTGAGTTAAAAATTTTATTTCCCCAAGAGGATGATTACTTTTTAATTGATAGTAGTGCAGGAGAACAAAAGTTAGAATTTAAGTTGGCAAATTCAGCCAAAAAATCTGTAGAATGGTGGTTGAATGGAGAGAGGTTAACTGTTAATTCTGGTAATTCTTTTTTTTGGCAGTTAACTCCTGGTAAATGGAATTTGGAAGTACGTTCAGCAGAGATGGTAGACCAAGTAAATTTTGAAGTAATATTGCAAAATAAATCTCCTTATAACGGGTTTTCTATAGTTCAAGAAGGAAAAAGGAAAAAGGAAGAAGGAAGAAGGAAGAAATTTTAAATAACTGTCTTTTAAAGTTTGAATTTTACTGGGATTAAAGGAAGAAGGAAGAATTATCCTTTGATTTTTCTGCCATAGCCAGCCTAAAATCCTAACTTTTGAGGTTTTCGGTCTAAAAATATTGCACTTTTTAAACCCTTAGAAAGGCTCAAGCTTTTATCTGTTTTCTAATAGTTTTGAAATTATTGAAATATGACCGTTGAAAGATAAAATAATAAATATTGTCAGAATAAGTTTGCCTAAATCGTTGAAAGAAAAATTTTTCCTTAACCAATTATCAATTTGATAAAAGTATGCCACTATAGTCAACCAACTTATTAGTACAAAGTAAGCAATTAATTCATCATAGTCAGTTAGTTTCGTTTCTACCATTCGAGTGCAATATCCAAAATCTCCCAATGTTTGATAGTCACAAATAGATAAAAATGGTAAAAGAATAATCATCAAGATTATAGAAGCTAAAACTATCACAATATGACCATAAAAACCTTGCCATATACTTACTGGATGGGGAACCCATATCGGATATCTTGAAAAAGGTTTTTTACCAAAGAAAATATGGTCAACGTAGGATAACACAAGTATAGATAAAATTAGTCCTAATCCTGTAGCTTTTAGAATTAGAGTTTGACTTTCTGCAATTTCTGATAAAATTAACCCTATAATCCCACTCCAGAAACCAAAAATTCTAATTATAATTACTGTCCATATTAACAGAAATAAACTTTTTAGCCATGAAATAGGATAAGGAAACCATATAGGCAATTTATTTGCTTTATTTTGTTTTTGTTTTTGTTGATTTTTATGTTTGTTTTCCGGTTTCTGTTTCCAAGGTGTTTCTCCCGTTAATAAATAAGTTTGTCTCCGCGCTCGTTTAATTGCTATACAGTTGTCAATAATGCTAACGAATGACACTACTAAGAAAGGCAAATAAAATGCTTTAATAGATATCTCTTCACCATCAGTATTTTCTAGTAAAAAGTTGATTAAAATTCCAGATAGGATACCTTGTAATAAAATTCCAAATACGAAAAACCAAATATAGAAAGCAACTTTACGCTTGGTATATATATATGTCGCTATAGGAATAGTTAAACCTAAAATAGAAGTTAACCACATACTGCATTGAGATAATTTAATCAGTTTATCTAATTTCTTTTGCTCAGTTGTGGTGTTTGTATTTTCTTGCTGACTATCTGATTCTATAGGTTCTACAGTTTCTAAAGGTTGGACTATTTTTTGTTGTTTTGTATTTGTAATTTGATTGTACAAACTAATAAATTCAGACCATTGAGGATCATCTGTACCTATATCTTGACCATAAATTTTGACAGAATAAATAGATTCTATTCCTAGTTTGGCTAGAGCTTTCTTAACAAAAGAAACAGATGTTTTTTTGTCTGGTACTTCCAGAGATTTTAGAGTTAAATATAATACACCATCTCTAATATTGGCTTTAGTAGTAATTCCTTTGTCTTTCAAAAAATAATTAACTACAGATGCGATAGCTTTGGCATTTCCCTGTTTAGCAAGAGTTAATATCTCTGACTTCTTCCCTGATGTTTTGGTACTCATTTGTATATATATCCTCTAACAAATGATTGAATTTTTATTTGAGCTGTACTCTACCAAGAATATACACAACTTCGCATCTGTAGATTTACTCATTTTTTCGATTTTAATTATTAATTATTTCGACACCGAGACATATTAATAATTGATAAGATACTGTCTTCCCAGACATACGCGACTTACACCACTTTTGAAGATAGTGAGGTACAGTCAAATAGTAATTTCTATTGCCCATTCCCCATTCCCTAAACTCGTAAAACTTTGTACTTTATCAACTGCAAAACTCCTGTAATTATTAATTATTAATTGTTAATTATTAATTATTTCGACTTCCCTAAACCGAGAATAATTAAAAGCTGTCAACAACGGGTCAGATTGATTATTCCAAATTAGATCGGCTATCAATATTCCTGTGACAGGTGCTAATAAAATTCCATTCCGATAATGACCAGTTGCTAAAGTCAAATTATCATAATTACTTTTTCCTAATATCGGCATTTCATCAGGAGTATTAGGACGAAAACCCCACCAAAATTCTAAGATTTCGTAATTCCTTAAAACTGGATATAATCGAATTGCATTTCCTAATAATTGTTGAATCCCTGCTGCCGTATTTTTATCAACAAATCCGATATTTTCACAAGTTGCACCAATAATTATTCTGCCATCTTTACGCGGTACAATATAAGTTTGATTTCCAAATAAAACTTGCTGTAAAGGTAAATTTTTTGTACTTATATCTGAGGGGATTTTTAACGATAACATTTGCCCTTTTGTAGGAAAAACGGGAATTGGTAATAACTCCTGAGACCATGCACCTGTAGCTAAGACATAATGTTTTGCTTCTAATTCACCTATTGATGTTTTGAGACTTTGAATTTTGCCTTTTTTATGAATTATTTCTGTGACAAATCCTGATTCAATCTCAATTTTTAATTCTTTAGCTGCTGCGATAATTGATTGATATAAATGGCGATTATCTACTTGTGCATCTTGAGAATAAAACCAACCGCCAATTACTTCAGGACTTAATCCTGGTTGATATTGATGAATTGCTACTTGATTTAGCCATTGATAATTTAGGTTTGGTAAAGCATAATTTTTTCTGTCTTTTAATGTATAAACTGGAGCCAAAATTCCACAAGGCCAATAACCAGTTTGTAAACCACTAATTGATTCTATTTTTTTTACCCATTCTGGATATAATGTCCGACTTTTTAAACATAAATCTAACATTTTTCCAGGGGGAATAGCTTCAGCTTGGGGAGCTAGCATTCCAGCCGCAGCATTTGTGGCAATTTGCTGAAAATCTCGGCTAATAACTGTTACTTTTGCTCCACGGAGTTGAAGTTCTATTGCTATTGATAAACCGATAAGACCGCCACCAATAATTAGGATTTCGTTTGATTTATTCATATTAAAGTAAGGAAAAAGGAAGAAGTAAGAAGTAAGAAGTAAGAAGGAAGAAATAAAGGAACGACAGAGATTTTTGAGACTGACTCACTAATCCTTTTAGGAATAATTATATGGATAATTATCAGGAAAAGTTAGAAGGGAACGACAGGGCAAGACAAAGATTTTTGACACTGATTCATTGATATTAGTTTACTATAGAAAAGTATTAATGTTACACAATTCAATCATTAAAGCTCTATATTTACAGGACTTACCCAAAGAAACCGGTTTTTTTCGTCAATATTTATTGTTAAAAACAACAATTTATCCTAAAAGCCAGGTTTCTAGGTTCCCCTGCGTAGGTCATGATTTATCCACTCTAATCATCAGTACATCTGTGGCAAAATCTGTGTTTGCGAGGCTCTATATTTATCCACTCTAATCATCAGTACATCCGTGGCAAAATCTGTGTTTGCGAGGCTCTATATTTATCCACTCTAATCATCAGTACATCCGTGGCAAAATCTGTGTTTGCGAGGCTCTATATTTATCCACTCTAATCATCAGTACATCCG
>JBCDJM010000166.1:0-16402 GCA_038747755.1 Cyanobacteria bacterium P01_H01_bin.35 | reverse complement strand
TTTTCTATTTCTGATTTGCTAAAAGTTCGCCTCTGAATTTTATTAGGTCAAAATTCCTATTGCGATATCCGCAACAAAAGGAAACTGAGTCAAAATTCCTATTGCGTATGTCGCAATAGAGATGAATCAGATTTTTATTTCTGATTTGCTAAAAGTTTGCCTCTGGATTTTGTAGGCAAAAACTCCTATTGCGATATCCGCAACAAAAAGAGTTTGGTGTAGATTTTATAGTTACCCACGAGCCAAGTAAATATCGAAATAAATATTCAAACCAAGAATTTTTCCTGAATTTGAAGGATATATAACAGGAAATGAAGTTATTTTATTAGGAATTAAAAATCCTCTAAAAAAATCCGAAAAAATGTTTAAAAATAAAAAAATTTCAGATGAAGAAAAAACTGAGTTACTTAGGACTCCTCTAAGTGGTGAACCAGACTTTACTGATTTTGCCGAACGTCTCAGAAAGTTTTATGCTGAAGGTGTAGAAAGCATAATTCCAAACTAATATAAATAAAAAAAGGAAATTTAAACCTGGACTTAACCGTTCTACTTGCAGCAAGTCCAGGATTTTTAGTTAAGGAGTTAGGTACATTTTGTTAGCTGATAGCTAACTGCTAAAACCTGATAGTTAATTAGAGCTTGCTGATTACTCTTAAATCATTTAGAGATAGAATCTTTAGCCTTTTTGTCGTGACAAAAGTGCTAGCTTTTCAGTCTAAAAAGCTCAAAAAGTTAGTGTTTTGAGAATACAAGAGTGGAAAAATAACTCTTACAATTATTAGTTTTACCTCTTCTATAATTTCCATTTTTCCTAACTCCTACACTTACTAGCTGACTGGGAATTTAGCTAATTCTGAATTCTAAATTCTAAATTCTAATTAACATTAGTTAAACTCTGGAACTTGCCAGTAAATCTATTAAAGAACAACTCTAAAACCGTCCGTTTACCAACATTAATATTCGAGTTAATTGCCATACCATTCTGCAAACCAATTTCTAAATCATTCTCATTATCCAGAACAAATGTTTGTCGTTCTAAATCAATTGTAGTTTCAAAAGAAAAATAAGGTCTTCCTGCTTCTTGATCTGGTGGAATAGCATCATCACTAATAGAAATAACCTCTCCAGTTGCAGTTCCAAATTCATTAGCAGGTAAAGCTTCAACTTGTACTTCTACAGGTACACATTCCACATCAGTAATACCTAATTTTTCTCTATTTTCTTTCAACTCCGGACAAGCACATTTTTTACCCGGTTCACATTCAATAACTTCCCCACCAGCTAACTCTTGGTCGTGATAAGGTTCTAATTTTTTCCGTTTATCATTTAAAGCTTTTAACACTAAAGCAACATCTTTATTCTGAATATAAACCACTGCTTCCAAACCTTCGTCATCATCTAATACTGTTAGTAAAGGTTGAGTTTGTTGCGCCTCATAAGAAGCATCCTCACATCTTTCTGGTTGAATATCCCCTGGTTTTAAAACCTCATTAATTACATATTGACAAATAGAATCAGTCTTTATATCTAAAGAAGAATCTTCTTTACTCGTTGGTTGTAAATCAAAAATAACGCCAGAAACTGGTGATTTTAAAACTTGATTATCGCGAGCTTCTTCTAACTTTTCTATCTGAGCATTAACCTCAGTTAGTCGCTTATTATTATCAAGTTGTAAGCGGGTAAATTGAGAATCTATTCGGGCAATTTCTCTACCTTTATTTTCAGCAATTCTGGCATAAAGTTCTCTTGCCCAAGCGTCTCTTGTATTTTTTAATTGTTCTTTGGTTCTATTAATAGATACATTTAAACGTTGTTGTTCTAACCTAGCACCTTGAACCTCTGCTTGACGGGCTTTAACATCTCCTTCTCTAGCGTTAATATCTGCTTCCCTAGAATTAATTTCACCCTCGCGAGTATTAATTTCACCCTCTAAAGTATTAATATCTGCTCTGCGAGAATTTACATCTCCTTCTCTAGCATTAATATCTGCTAACCGGGTATTAATTTCTCCTAATCTGGTGTTTATTTCTCCTGCCCTTGATTGTATCTGGTCTTGTTGTCTTAATAGCTCACTTTCTCCTCGAAATACTTCTTGTTCCTGACGTTTTTTTTGTAGTTCGGCGATGGCTCCTTCTTCGACTAACGGAGATATTTGTTCAAGAATACCTTCGTTAGAATCTAATACTTTTTCTGATTTATCCAGTTGTCCTTTTGCTAATTCTAATTGTTCTTGGGAATACTTTAGTTGTGCCTGAGTATTGTTGAGTTGTTCTCTGGCAAATCTAAGTTGTTTTTCTGCATTATTTAATTGTTCATAAGCATAAGTTAGTTGTTGCTTACTATTATTTAGTTGTTGTCTAGAAAATTGCAATTGTTGTCTAGAAAATTGTAATTGTGTTTGAGCTACTCTTAGTTGTTCTGTTGCTGCTTCTTCGTCTTTTTCTGCTTGTTGAAGTTGTTCTTGTAGCTCTCTAACTTGTAGTTCTACAGCACCTACACGAGAATTATATTCAGCTTTGTAATTGATATATAATCCTTGCAAACTAGGGTCAATATTGACAAAACCTCCTCTGTTTAAATAAAGTTCGTCAATTAAAGCGCGGTATGCTTGATTTTCTGATATTCTAGTTTGTCTTTCTTGGGCAAGTTTTTGTAAATCTGGAGGTAAAGCAGTGGGAACTTTACCATTTAGTACATCTTTATAGAATTCATTTTCTCTTTTGAGAGTTTCTTTTAATTCTTGAGCAGAACCTAAATCTGCACTAGGAGCAGTGGGACTAAATGTTAGTAATGGTTGATTTTTTTCGACGCGATCGCCATTTTCTACATGAAGTCTAACTACGTTGCCACTGGTAGGAGCTTGGACATCTATTGAACCATCTTTAAGTTCTAATTGACCTGTTGCTGGTACAGCTTGGTCTATCTCAGCAAAGTAAGCCCAGATAATAGCTGAACTGGTCATAATCATAATCATCCAGAGAAATAGCCTAGAGAATATGGCTGGTTTCTCTAAGATTACTGGTTGTTCGTTTAGGGATACTGATTTATCTTGCATTTTTTTTTAATTAGGGAGTAGGGAGTAGGGAGTAGGGAGTAGGGAAGAAGGAAAAAGTCATAAGTTAGTAGTTTAGAAGAAATAATTAAAACAGTGAATAATTGCTCACCCGCCACTAATTTTTAATTAAATACCATCACCTTCTAACTTTCAATAAATCAGATATTTTAGGCAATTTTTCTGACACTTTTTAGTATTAGAGGGTTTGATAATTTTCCTCGAATCTCTTAACTCCTTCTAACTTTTAATAACTTAGGTATTTTACTAGGGAATAGGGAATAGGGAGTAGGGAGTAGGGAGTAGGAAAGTAGAGATTTAAAAAACTCTTTCATTATTAATTATCCATTATTAATTATTAATTATTAATTATTGTTGAGCTTCTTGTTGTTGATAGAGACAGAAATAACGTCCTTTAACTGCCATTAATTCGTCATGGGTTCCCTGTTCTACTACTGAACCTTTATCCATCATAATGATACTATCGGCATTTTTTACTGTTGTTAAACGGTGAGTAATAAAGAATACTGTTTCACCTTGGAAAGCCTCAGCTAAATTCTCACAAACTTGACGTTCAGAACTGTAATCTAAGGCGCTAGTTGCTTCATCTAAAATCAACAATTTAGGATTTTGTAGAACTGTTCGAGCCAGGGCAATTCTTTGTCTTTGCCCCCCTGATAAAGAAGCACCTCTTTCTCCCACCATTGTGTTATAACCACTAGGCAAATTCATAATAAACTCATGGGCAACTGCTATTTTAGCAGCACGAATAATTTCATCAGTAGTTGCATCTGGATTTGTCAAAGCAATGTTGTCTTGAACAGTACCGTTAAAGAGGAGAGTATCCTGCAAAACCACTCCAATTTGACGACGCAAAGAATATAATTCTACCTTTTGAATATCATATCCATCAACAAAAATTCGACCAGAAAGTGCTGGATATAAACGTTGTAATAATTTCATTAATGTACTTTTTCCCGAACCACTCAAACCCACAATTCCGACAAAAGAACCTGATGGAAACTCTAAATTTATATTTGCCAATTGTAGAGGTCCGCTTTGAGCAAATCGGAAAGAAAGTTCTTCAAATTTTACACTGCCAGTAATTGGCGGCATATCAATATTGTTCCGGTCTTCGTCATCTACTTCCGCCTCAGTATCTAATACATCTCTTAGTCGTTCAATAGACATTCCCACTTCTTGGAAACTTTGCCAAACACTAACAAAACGGAGCAAGGAACCTGTTACATTACCCGCAATAATTCGGAAAGCAATTAATCCTCCTACAGATAATTGACCATCAATAACTAAATAAGCACCAACCCATAAAAGTGCTAGTCCTGAAAGTTTATTTAAAAATGTACTAATAGAGCTAGAAGTAGTCTGAGTCAGAACAGTATTAAAACTAGCAGTCATAAACTTGGCATAACGAGCCGACCATTCCCAACGAGACCGGAGTTCTAAATTTTGCGCCTTAACAGTTTGCACACCATTTAGTACCTCCACTAAGTATGACTGAGAATCCGCATAACGTTCTGCCTTTTTCCGCAGTAACCTTCTAACAATGGGAGAATTAATTAAAATAATTCCAGCAAAGAAAGGCAACCCAGCCAAAGCAACCGCCGTCATTAATGGATTAAGAGCCAACATCACAGCAACATAAATTACTGAGAAGACCGCATCCAAAACTACTGTTAAGGCTGTACCTGTCAGAAAGTTTCTAATATTAGCTAATTCTCCAATCCTACCAGTCAAATCACCCACCCGGCGATTATCAAAATAATTAAGTGGCAGACGGAGCAAATGGTCAATTACTTCGGAGCTAAGTTTGACATCTATACGATTAGTAGTATCTACAAATAAGAAAGTCCGTAAACCTCCTAATAAAGCCTCAAACAAAGCTATACCTAACATTAATATCCCTAGAACATCTAGAGCTTCTATATTTCGTTGCCCCATAACTTTGTCGATGATAATCATCGTCATTAGGGGGTTAACCAAGCCAAATATCTGTACAAAAAATGAGGCAATTAATACTTCAATAAATACAGTCCGATGTTCCATTAGGGAAGGAACAAACCACCAAAAACTAAATTGTTCCTTCTGTTCGGTTTTTGGTGCTTGGAGTAGTAGAACCTGTCCTGACTCTCCCCAAATTTCCTGGAACTCACCTGGTTTGAGGCGAGTTAGTCCAAATTCTGGACTACCTACAACAATTTCTTGTTCTGTAATGCTATAAAGTACGGCAAAACTATCTTGCCATTGCACTAGGGCTGGTGCCTTGAGGCGAGCCACTGCTGCTGCTGGTACTTGTGCGAGTTGACCACTTAATCCCATCATCTGGGCGATCGCTCCACAAGCTTGAAGAGATACCCTACCTGCTGTACGGATCTGATTATCCAGTACCCTGCGAATAACATCCCGACGGAACTTCAGACCAAGATGTTTAGCTAGCATTTGGAAGCAAGCTAAAGGAATTGCTATTTCTCCTTTAGCTCGGAAGATTGGATATTTTTTTGATGGAGCATCTTGAGCAACTGTTGGTTCTGGAGGACGTGCTGGTGCTTGAGGCACTATCGACATATCCAAAGGAGTTAACCCCGTTTTTTGCTCGCCATTTTCTGTTAATTGAGTTTCCTCAACTTCGGCGTTGGTCTGTTGTTCGGGAAATCCGAGTATTCTTGCTCCTCTGGCTCCTTCTATTTTCAGAGACTTACCTACTCCATCCAACAATACTTGGCTACCAGGGGCAAAGTCTCCTACTACCCCACTACTCACCAACCATATTTTTGACCCATTCAGAATAGACCCTAGTTCTTGACTCTTTGTGTCTCCTGGGGGCAGATTTACTACTACAGTATTTGAGACAACATTTTGAGATAACTGTTTGAGGTTAACATTAACTTCTGCCCTTCTAGCAAACTCTTGACTTAGTAACTCGTAAACCTCACTTACTGCGGGAGTTTCCAGGAAAGCTTTACCAAATTCTGGTTCCCCTTCTAATATGGCGAAAAAATCTGCTGCGGGTAGAGTTACGGCAATTAAGTCTGTTGAGGCCAGTGCTGTTTCGCAAGGCATCCCCCGTAGTAACCCTGGCCAACCAAGCATATCTCCTGGCCCAACCAACTTTAAACTGACATGACGTTGCGATCGCTGGTCATAACCTAATATTCTGGCCTGACCTTGATAGATAATTGCTATCTGGGTAGGCATTTTTTCTCTTTCAAATATTGGTTGTCCGGTACGATAACCGAGAAGTTGACATTTTCCTGTTAATTGTTTTAGAGCATTTTCAGAAAGCAGATTAAATGGAGGTTTTTCTGCTATAAATTCTTGTACTTGTACTCTTGATATTGTTGAAGAAGTAGCCATGGTTGATAATTAATAATTAATAATTAATAATTGATGATTGATAATTAAAGCATTAGACAATTAGAGGTTTAAAAAACTATTTCATTCAATTGAAAATGGATAATTAAAGCCTTAGAGAATTAGATAAAAAATTAGAGATTTAAAAAACTCTTTCATTCAATTGAAAATGGATAATTAAAGCCTTAGAGAATTAGATAAAAAATTAGAGATTTAAAAAAATTCTTTCATTATTAATTATCCATTACTAATTATCCATTATTAATTATCCATTATTTAACTCATCCTTGAATTTTTACGTCTGATACCTCTGAACTTAATGGTTTGAGGGGTCCAATTTTTCCTACTTGTTCTCGAATCCAATTTTCTAATAATTCGTCCATTAGAGCGCGACGCATTGAATCATCAAGTTGTGCTGGGATAAATTTTTCTAATCTAATAATTACTGTCCATTCTGTTAATGGACGTGGTGTCCATATCTGACCTGGTTGACTTACTGATAAAATTTTGCCGATAGAAGGGTGTGGTTGACTTAGGGGGACAGGACCTAATAATCCTCCTGTTCGCCCTTCTGGACCTTCTGAATATTGACGAGCAACTTCGGCAAAGGTTTGCTCTCCTTCTACTATCCGAAAGTATAGTTCGTGGGCTAGACCGGGATTTTTTGTCCGAATTAGAGAGTATACTACTTGGTCTAAGCTGCTCTTACGGGTGAGAAAGTATCTTTCTACTTGGTTGCTCCAAGTTTGTTGTTTAAATTTTTCTAGTAATATTGGCCTGGTTGCCATTTGTTCTAGTTGTTCTTGGGTCATATTTTGGCTTTTCAGCCATGCTTGTTTAGTTTCGGGGTTATTTAACTGGTATTGGGTCTCAAATTTTTCTAGGGCCGTCTTTTTTTCCTCTTCTGTGCAAGTCAAGTTAGCGATCGCTTGGTCGATTATTACTCCTCGCAAAAAATGAGGCATTAACTGGTAACGTTGTAATAACGATGGGATATCTTGGGCTTGCAATAATTTATCACCGATTTGAAATAATCCTGTCATTTTTTATATCTCCAACTGACTTGCACTATCCCTTTTAATTTAGTCTTCTATTGAAAGTAGTGGCAAATAATTTACCAATTTATTTTTTTAGTACCTGGACTTAGGCAACATGAGTTTTAAACACTACTTATCTAAGGAGGTTATTATGTCTATCATTAAGTATTCAAGCAAAATTCATTTTATATTTAGTGCTGCCTTTAATTAGGTACGCCAAGTTATTGTTTATATGCTTAAGTTATTATGTACAAGTAGATTTTTTCATCTATTACCTACTCCTTCAAAAAGGTTAAATTAATTTAACCCTTATGACTCATTATAGTTTTGAACTGTTCCCCTATGAATAGGAGCTAACTCTAGAGTTATAACCTTCTTAAATATAGGTAAAAATATCTACTTAAGGTTTGCTGAATAAATCTTTATTTGTTAAGAGTAGGAGTCAGGAGTAGTCGGGGCGATTCACGTTTGCGGAGCATTCCGTTAGGAAATCGCCCCTACAAGATAAATGGGAATTATAGAGGAGGTAGGAGTCAGAATTGTCCCTTAATTTTTCTGCCTTTGTCTCCCGAAAATACTAACTTTTTCAGCTTTCTAGAATGGTATTATGTTTCCTGAGTCCTCACTTTTTCACAAATGTTGATTATTAATCATCTTTTTGAAGATTCTTCCAATTTGCTTTGCATAACTATGACTATCCAAAAATTGAGGATTAGATAGTATCTTTTGTTGAATTTTTTCCCGGTAATCACAGCATAATTTTTGGTCGGTTGCTAATGCTACAGTTAAGTTAATATATTCTTTCTCTGTGTGGGTAATTAATTCCGGCAATTCTAGTTCTTTTAATAAAGCTGATGTTTGTTTTCCTCTAAATGTTTCACTATTTTTGAAGACGGTCGGTACTCCTACTAATAAAGATTCTACTACTGAAACTAATTCTGTACTACCAAAAGCATCTAAATATATATTAGCTAGTTTGAGGCATTCTGAAAAATCTGACCTTGATTTGAGGTTCTTAATTACAATTATCCGGTTTTCGTCTAGGCCAAAATCATTAGATAGCGCTCGCATCTGTTTCCATAGTAATATTTGGTCATAATCTTGTGGCGAAAAATGGTAAGGGCACAATACTAATATTGAGTTTGGTACGGCAGCCATGATATTTGCCCAGGTTTGTCTCTGTTCTGGGTGGATTTGATTGGGCTTGGCTCCAGAAATAAATACAATAGTCTCAGGGTTTGCTCCCCAACTAGCACGAGTTGGTTTGATTGTGATTATTGGGGGCGGGAAAGTGAGACATAAACCAGAACCAGGTAAGGTTATCTGTTTATGAGTTTCGGGTGCTTCAGGCAATGTTTTTTCACCAACAATACAATAATCGAAGTTACGGAGACTTGTAGGGATTGGATTTGTACTTACCTGGACTGGTGCAAGTCGATGCGAAGCTAAATTAAAGAAAGGGTTGGGAGTATTAGTTAGATTAGTAGCCACAAGCAAAATATCCAGGCGATCAGTACGGATAGTATTTACCGATTCAGATAGATTTACGGACATTTTTTTTGGTAAATCTGCTTTTTGACAATAAAAGCCCAGAATATCATTTGTTATAGAAAAATAATATAGCACTATTTCAAAGTTATGTCTATCTAAATTTTCCAGAATAGAAATAACAGTAAAAGTATCCTGTTGAAAGCTTAATTTATCTAGTAATATTCCTAAACGAATTTTGTGGTTATTATTTCTGATTTCTGGAAAAGAATAATCAAGTTGATACCCATTACATTCTAAAAAAAACTTCCTGACTTGAAACATATTTTGCCAAATATTCGGAACTGGAAAATCACAACAATACAAAATAGTTAAATCAAAATCATTAGAAAGAAAGGCAGCAATATTTTCTCTAACTTGGAAATTACTATTACTAAAAACATTGCCTTTTAAATACACAATTAAATCTTTGACATATTCACAATACTTTTCCAATTCTCCAACTTCCTGAAAATTTAGAGGTCTAGCAAATAGAAAATCCAGAAAATCAGTAAAAATCCACTTTGGCAAAGCAGCTTGGCGATAATTTATTGGTAATTGAAAAGCAAACCGATAAAGCAGAAAAGCCAAAATACTTTGCAAAATATTAGTTGCAGAAAAATTTTTCTGTAAATTAGCAACAAACTCTTTTTCAGAAGCAGTTAAAACTTCATTTTTCATCCCGCTATTGAACAGAAGTTTATATATCCTACCTATTTCAGCTTGATAAAAATATTTCAACTGTTCATTTGACAAACCTAACAACTTTTCAGCAAATTGAAGGCGTAATTTACGGAGACTATTTAAAACAGACTCATCAGCAGGATAGCGACGATATTGTTCAACCAAATTTGCCAGTTGAGCAAAATCTTGCTTGAGCAAAAATCCTAATTTTTGTCTGACAGTTTCTTTCACCTCTATAGCTAAAAAGTTATAAACAGAATTCTCTAAAATTTTCTGATAAAATCTTTGATAATCTTGAGCATTTTTTCCAGAAGTAAGATTTCGTTGAGTTTGTTGGCAGGGATGAATACGAAGTTGAGATAAAGTCTGATCTACAAAACCAATTTTGTAGTTTCCCATAATCCTTAACCACATATCTATATCTAATACTTGACTCAAGTCAGAGTCAAAAATTCCAATTTTTTCAAAGACAGCTTTGGGAATTAATACTGTAGTCGGTTCGCCAATTTTATTCAGGCGATATTTCATTAAGTTGGAGTCTAATAATAAATCTTTTCCTGATTGAATAGTTTTCAGATTCGACCAATCTTTGTGTAAATCTTGAGTACCACGATAAGCAGCTACACAGGTAGAATTATTTTCTGCTCCTGGTTCTAAAATTACACGACGGCGAGAGAAAACTAAGCCTATTTCTGAATCTGTTTCTGCTAGTTTTACAAGTTCTTCAATACAGTTCGGTTCAAGCAAGTCATCCTGAAGTAAAAATTTAATATATTTGCCTTTTGCTAGAGAAATACAGAAGTTTAAATTGCCGACTAAGCCATAATTTTGATGAGAAATAATCTGAAAGTCTATTTGCGGATTTTCTGATTGTAATGTTTTGACTATTTCTATCGTTTTGTCGCTGGATTTATCATCAGAAATTATGATTTCTAGGTTGGAGTATGTTTGGGAAATTGCAGTATTAATGGCAGCTCTGATAAAATTTTCTCCGTTGTAAGTAGGAATGCAAATACTGACAAGTGGAAGTTTCTTGATAGGCGAAGGCTGAGATAATTTTGTGGCTGGAATGTTGGTGAAATTTTCGGTAATCTTGGCAATATATTCGAGGCGAGTTTTGATTTTTTTACCGATGGTTTCTGGGCTGAGTAAGAGTTTTATATCTTGGGAAGCTTTTAATCCGATTTTTTCAGCTTGGCGATAATTATTAAACACATATTTCATTAAATTTGCGCAATGTTCAATATTAGGATTTGCCCAGATATCTCCTTGTTTATATGGTCCGTAGTTATCAGAAATTTCTACTTTTTCATAATCTACTAAAAAGCTATTTCCGACATTCATAAATTCGGTGTTTGATGAGTAGCCAGTCGCAATAACTGGCTTTCCATAAAACATTGCTTCTGCCATTGTTAAGCCAAAGCCTTCGGCACGATGTAAGGATACATAACAGTTGCAATTGTAAAGCAGAGCGTTGATTTTTTCTTTGGATAAATACCCATCTATATGTTTAATATTTGAGGAATCTTGGATACTATTTATTAGTCGCGACTTATCATTGGGAAAACGTTCAGAGTTGGAGGATTTTATCAGCAGTAAAACATTTTGGTTTGAGTTTCCGAATGCTTTTTTAAATGCGGTAATTGTGGCGAGTGGATTTTTTCGCTCCAGCCGACTAAAAAAGTCGAAAATAAATAGAAAGATAAATTTGTCTGTAGGTAAGTCTAGTTCCTTTCTACCAATTTTTGGGATAGGTAAATTAATGCTCGGCATCATTTTTATTACAGGAATAGGTGACACCATTGAGATAGATTCGGCGCAGTAATTACTGTAAGTCCAAATCTCGTTAAATGGTGTAAATGCTCCTATCCATTCTGGGGGAAATTTGGGAAGTTCCCAAGCCCAAAAACCGATGTTATATTTATTTGCGAAATATTGTTTGACAGTTGGTTTTTTGAGGAAGGTTTTTACTTCGTTGGCGTTAACTTGAAATAGGTTGATTGGATGTGGATTTTCTTGGGTAAATTTGTGATAGGTTGTGTCGGAGTTTCTGTGAGGAGTGCTGATAATGTTGTTGATTACAAAGGGAATATTTGTAGTTTCTATTGCTCGAAGTGTTGCTCTTACTCCTTCTCCTATTCCTAATTCTCCTTTGACAAAACCTGCAATATTAATTCCTAGTTTTTGAGGGGTAGTTTGAGTTGGTAAAGATAGAGTTGTATCTGACATTTTTTCTGGTATTTGAGGAATTTTGTTTTGTTTTGTCTTTCTTTCTTGTTCTTTCTCTAAAAATGGAGTTTTGTCTGGCAGTTGTGCAAATTTTTGAGGAGATTTTGGCATTGGTATAGAATTTGTTTCTTGCCGATTATTTTCTCCTTCTTCTTTCTGCAAAAATGCTGTTTTGTCTGAGACTTGTACAGATTTTTTGCTAGATTTTGGGATTTGTATGGAGTTTCTTTCTTCTGGCAGTTGTATAAATTTTTGAGGAGATTTTTCCATTGTTATAAAATTTGCTTCTTGCCGATTATTTCCTCCTTCTTCTTTCTGTAAAAATGGAGTTTCGTCTGGCAGTTGTGCAAATTTTTGCCTAGATTTTTGGATTTGTCTAGAGTTTGCTTCTTCCCTCTTGCTTCCTACTTCTTCCTTGTTAAAAATTATCTGGAATGTTTTGAGATAATCTCGATTTTGTCGGAGAGTTTGTCGCAGATTTTCTGCATCGTATTTCAAGAGTGCTTCACAAAATGCCGAAGATATTTTTTTCTCAGTTAATAGATGGAGTGATGAGTAATTAGTATAGAGATTGAGATGAAATTTTTGGGCGATAATTTGAAGAGATTTGACTGTATATATAGATATATGTTGACCTTCGTTTAAAGCGTAGTACCACCACTGGTCAGGTTTAGGGTTGTTTGTTGGTAATATTTCTGTACTGAAGAGGATATTTGAGGAGTAGTTTAATATTTCTTTTATTTCTGCAATGGGATTAACTAAATGTTCTAGGACTTCAAAGACAGTAACTAATTCATATTTTTGGTTTGGTGTAGCTTTTAAGTTTTGAGCAAAAAGATTTTTACAGTATTTGTCTTGCCAATAAAATTTGTATTTGATATCGCGCATCAATCTAGAAAATAAACCGTATCCTCCGCCGAAGTCTAGGAATTTTCCTTCTGGGTTAAAGAGTTTATCGATGAGATTTTTTGTAATTTGAGATAACATCAAATTTCTGAAGATTAAGCCTTCATCACTAGAGGCGATCGCTTGGGTATAAGCTTCGGTTAACCAGTAGGGATATTCTGTTTGGATAAAGTTGCAGTTTTGACATTGGAAGTAGTCAATTTTGTATTTTTTGTTGAGGATTTGAGCTTGGGCAAAATTTAAGCAGATAGAGTCGCATATTTTGCATTTAATCATTTGCTTTGGTCTTAGTTTGTTGATAGTTTTAATACGTATATTAGCAAGTCTAACAGCTTTGACTATTTATATGTGATGGATGTTTTTGCCGAAAGTTATCTCTGACTACCTCAACTTTTTTATCTGGAAAATTCTCTCGAAAATTGATTCTATATATAGATGTGTGGGGGAAATCGGAGGAAGTTGTTAATTTTCTGTTGTAGACTTGAGAATTTCTGACTTCCACTCATATTTTTCTAGGCAAAGGTTTAGTTACCTCGGAGTTTCTCTGAAAGTTACTTGATAATTATGGGTGGATTGCTTCGGGAAGTCTACTAATTTTTTCTGGGATGAGACGCTGGTTAAATATATATATGTGGTGAGTGCTTTTGTAAAAGTTCTCTCTGGGTACTTCGATTTTTTTCTGTGATGAGAGTCGCTGGTTAAATATATATATGTGGTGAGTGCTTTTGTAAAAGTTCTCTCTGGGTACTTCGATTTTTTTCTGTCGGAAATTCTCTGGGAAATTTATTCTATATATATGGAGGTGTGGGGTAAATTTGATTAAGTTCTGGATTTTCTGTTGTAGACTTGAGAATTTCTAACTTTCATTCTTATTTTTCTAGGCAAAGGTTTAGTTACCTCGGAGTTTCTCTGAAAGTTACTTGATAATTATGGGTGGGTTGCTTCGGGAAGTCTACTAATTTTTTCTGTGATGAGAGTCGCTGGTTCAATATATGGATGTGGTAAGTGCTTTTATCAAATTTATCTCTGGGTACTCTGATTTTTTACTGTCGGAAATTCTCTGGGAAATTGATTATATATATATAGATGTGTTGGATAAATTTGACTAAGTTGTTAATTTTCTCTTGTAGACTTGAGAATTTCTGACTTCTACTCAAAGATTAACAAGTTGCCTTATATAGCGCTACTCATTAAGGTTAGGACATTTTGCGCATCCGGAAACCCTTTGACAGTTTACTATTCCCTATTCCCTATTCCCTATTCCCTATTCCCTATTCCCTAGCGCGTAGCGCTATACATATAATTGATGGTGGGTGATAAATTTATTTCACCATCAGGAAAACTTTTAATCAAACCTTATGACCGAAAAATTTTGGTTTTAAGTATCCTCTTTCAAACAGAGAAAAAAAGAATATTCCGTATTTTTAAGTCTCCTGTTCTAGCAGGAGATACTGATAACTGACAACTAATAACTGATAACTGAAATGACTCTAGCTAAATTTTATTTTTCCGAAACTTCTATTCACCAAGAATTACTCAAATTTATTCCTGCCGATGCTAAAGTTATTTTAGAGTTAGGTTGTGGTAATGGTACAATCGCTTCTCAATATAAACAAATTAATCCTCATTGTCATTATATTGGTATTGAATCTAATCCAGAGTTAGCTAAAAATGCTGCTGCACAAGTAGATAGAATTTTAGTGGGAAATATCCAAGAAAATATTTCTACTTTAAATATCTCTCCAAAAACGATAGACTGTCTGATTTATGGTTTAAATTTAATGGGTATGTCTAACCCAACTGAATTTTTGAAATATTGTCAAACTTGGTTAAAAAATGATGCTCAAGTCTTGGCAATAATAGCAAATGTACAGTATTGGCGCAGAATTATTAATTTGCTGAAAGGTGACTGGGAAATTTCGGAAATAATTAGACATTGGTTTAGTCTAGAAAGTCTTAAGTCATGTTTTGCTACAGCAGGTTTACAAATATATGAAGTAAAAACTCGTGGAGAAAGGGGAGAGGAATTTGAAAAGTTTCTCCAACTTACTCAACCTTTGGTTGATGCTTTGGGTTTAGACGGAAAAAAGTTTGCTACTCAGACTGCTGCTGAATATTTCATTGTACGCGCCACCAACTCTCCTATCCCTCCCCGGAGGTTGTTAATTCAAACAATAATTATGGACCCGAAAGTTTGTGGTACTGTTAGAGTTTGGGAACCTGATAAGTTTAGCTCTACTATTCCTGGAGTTAGAACTATTTCTACTGTTAAGACTGCTGATTTGAATGTGGGGTTGCCTCAAGAGGAAAAGGTGTTTATTTGGCAGCGGACAATTTTAAATTATCCTTCTGACTTCTATAAACTTAGGTCTTTGCTGGAAAAGAATTATCTGATAGTGGCTGAAATTGATGATAATCCGTTACGTCGTCCTGAATATGCTGAAAATAATTTTCTTAGTTATCGTGGCTGTCACTGTGTTCAGACTTCTACTGAGTCTCTAGCTAAATTTTTACGTCAATATAACTCTAACGTTGTAGTTTTTCAGAATCAGTTGTCCAGAATACCACCTCTATCTGAGCACACCTTTGCCCATAATAATTATCTTAGCATATTTTTCGGAGCTGTCAATAGAGAGGCAGACTGGAAAGAGATTATGCCAATAATTAATCAAATTTTGTCAGATTATCAGGATAAAATTAGGGTCAAGGTAATCCATGATGAGTTGTTTTTTGAGAGTTTAAATACAGCGAATAAAGAATTTTATCCATTTTGTGGTTATGATAAGTATTTGGAGATTCTTGGTAGTTGTGATATTGGTTTATTACCTCTAAATGACAATCAAATTAATCAAATGAAATCTGACTTAAAGTTTGTTGAATGTGCAGGTTATGGAGTAGCTGTGCTTGCTAGTCCAACAGTTTACCAAAATTCAATTGTTGATGGTGAAACAGGTTTTATTTATTATTCTCTGTCAGATTTTGCTAGAAAATTTAGACAACTTATAATTGATAAAAATCTCCGGGAAAAAATAGTAAGTAAAGCTTATAATTGGGTCAAAAATAATCGTTTATTTTGTCAATATTATCGTCAGCGTCGAGATTGGTATTTGCAAATGCGCGATAAATTACTACGTTTAAATGAAGAGTTAAAAAATCGTGTTCCAGAACTGTTTTATTAAGCTAATAAAGAAGGAATAAGGAAAGAAAGAAGAAGGAAAAAGGAAAGAATAAGGCTTAAATTTTCTATAGAAATTAACGCTTAGTTTTACAAAAACCATACCAAGGACAAATATTTATAAACTCTCTTCTCTCCTAACTCATAAATTATTAATTATCCATTATCCACTATCAAATGCGAATATTATTTACAGATAAATTACCAAGTTTAAATGAAGAGTTCAAAAATCTTGACTTAGAACTGTTTTCTTAAGGTAAGAAAGAAGAAATAAGGAAAGAAGAAGGCTTAAATTTCCTATAGAAATTAACGCTTAGTTTGACACAAACCATACCAAGGAAAAATATTGCCAAACTCTCTTTGCTCCTAAATTATTAATTATTAATTATTAATTATCCATTATTAATTATCCATTATCCATTA
>JBCDJM010000165.1:0-16450 GCA_038747755.1 Cyanobacteria bacterium P01_H01_bin.35 | reverse complement strand
CTGACCACCAGTATTGCCGCAGTGCGTTTGGGTGCTTACACGATGGCGATCTCAAACATATTCGGCAGCAATCTCATAATGCTTTAGTTTCAATCCTCTTCCTTTTAGGGAGAGGTAATTATCAATTATCAATTAATGAACTTATCACTTGCAATACCGATGCTACCGGACATGATATTATCCATTATTAGGATAATCTTTAAACCTTTGGGAATTAATTATCAATTATCAATTGGGAAATACTAATCTTAAGTAAGACATAATCAAAATTTACTATGATGCAAAAAACAGAAAAATCAACTCTAATTATCAGCAGTATGCACCGTTCAGGAAGTTCCTTAACAGCTTCTATTCTCCAAAGTGCAGGTTTGCATATTGGTCGAAAATTAATGGAGGGAACAGACTACAATACTAAAGGATATTTGGAAAATCTAGACTTCTATGAATTTCATAAACAAGTATTACAATCCCAAGGTATAGATGGGGATGGATGGACTTTACAAGAAAAAATATATATAGAAGAAAACTTTCAAGAAAAAGCCAAAGAAATTATTGCTAAAAATTCAATAAGTGGGAGTTGGGGATGGAAAGAACCCCGCACAACTTTGTTCCTAGATTTCTGGGCAGAACTGTTACCAAATGCCAAATTTATATTAATTTATCGTTCTCCTTGGGAAGTAGTTGATTCTCTATATTCTTGGCAAGATGAAATATTTAAAAGTCAACCAGAACTAGCAGTAAAATCATGGTTACACTACAATCAAAAAATTATTGATTTTTATAATCATGCCGCTAATCGTTGCCTGTTAACAAATATTCAAACAATAATTAGTAACCAAGAAGCATTTATTGAAAAAATCAATCAAAAATTTCAGACAAACTTGAATAATCCCGCTGTAAATGTTTACGATCCATCATTATTTAATAATCGAGTATCAATAGAAAGTCATAGACCTACTATCATAGATTATTACTTTCCTGAAGCTATAGAAATGTATCAGGAATTAGAAGCAAGAGCATGGAATTCAGAAGATGAAATACCAGATTTTTCCTGGCAGGAATTAATTAAATCATCTCCCTATAGAATTTGGGCGTTTCAAGATTGGATGAATTTATCTAATTTAGAAAACCAAAATAAAATTCTACTAGCAGAACTAGAAAAATATAAAAATCAATACGAAAAAAGTCAGTTAGAACTAACCGAAGCTAAGTCTAAGTTAACAGAAACAGGAAATGAGTTAGAAAAAAATGTTACTCAACTCGATGCCACAGAAACAAAATTGTTAGAATCTCAAAAACAACTCCAAAACACAGAAAAGATATTAGAAGAAACAGAGGGTAAACTTGAAAAACTTCAAGAGATTGAAACAAAATTTGAACAAACAGGAAATGAACTGGCTACAGCTAAATCTCAGTTAAATAAAACTCAAACGGAACTAAGAGAATGTCAGTCAAAACTAGAGGATACAGAAAGTGAATTAAAAAAACATCAAGAGACAGAAAAAGGATTTATACAAATAAAATCTCAGCTAAATCAAACTCAAGGAGAATTAGGACAATATCAGTCACAACTACATCAAACTCAAGAAGAATTAGAACAATCTATATATAAACTTCAACAAACAGAATCATTGTATCAAAAATCTCAATCTCAGTTAGATAAAACAGCAGAATTATTGGATAAATCTAATTTGGAAAATAAACAAACTAAAGTAGAATTAGGACAAACAAAACAGCATTTATATGAAAGTACAAATAAATTACTAGCTTATAAATATCAACTACATCAGACTCAGGAAGAGTGGGAAAAATTACAGTATCAGTTTCAGCAGACAGAAAAATTAATACAAGAATCTCACTCTCAATTACAACAAACAAAAGCCTTATTAACAGAGTTTCAAACTCAGCTACATCAAACTGATGAAGAACGGGAAAATAAGCAAATGCAACTACAAGAAACTCAAGCAGTATTGCAAGAAGTTCAGACTCAATGGCGGAAGACAGAAGTATTATTGCAACAGTCTCAATCTCAACAACAAAACTTGCAGAAAGAATTAGTGAAAACTAAGTCAGAATTAGAAAAATTACAATATCAGCAAGCTATTTTAAGTAATTCAAAATCAGAGGGTAAAACAGAATATAAATTGTTAATATGGGAAGCATGGTATGCTTATCAAAATAATAATTTAGCAGAGATGCAAGAGCGCCTTCAGAAGTCTTTGAAATATACAGAAAGTTCTCGGACAGAAATAGTAATGGATTGGTTAGATAGTTTTGCTAATTTCTCTCAGACAAAAGGTATAGAGTTTGATAGTGAAAAACTGACAAATTCTGAAGAATGGCAGAAGTTGATGAAGCGGACAATGAAAATACAAAATAAAGTTTTGGTAGGTAGCGATAAATAAATGGATATATGATGGAGGATTTAATTAAAAGAAACTCAAAGTAGTAGTAATTGCCGAAAATCAAAAATTTTGTTGATGGAGATTTATAAATTAAAGTAGAAAAATGCTTCAAGAGTTATGGGAAAAGTTTTTACTTCTTGTAGCTCTTAAAAGACAAGGTTTTTGTATTGATATTTGCGTAGGTTATGCTGGCTTTTTATTATCAGCAGTTTGTACAAAAATGATTCAAAATAATAGCAGTTAAACTGTCCTAATGCCAAGGGATAGCTAAATTAATACATTAAAGTTTAATTGTAACTGAGAAAAAAAATCATGGGTATAGTAAGAACAGGAATTCCCACCGAACTAACGATTCAATTAAGAAATAAATACAATTTGCAAGTATTTGTTGAAACAGGAACCCACTATGGAGGAACAGCTCTATGGGCGGCAAAAAATTTTAATAAAGTTATAACTGTTGAATTTTCCAAAAAAATTTATGATCAAGTTTTGAAAAGGCATCGTCAAGTTAAAAATATAGAATTTTTATTTGGTAATTCCAAAGAACAAATTCAATCAATTGTACCTAAGCTAAAAGAACCAGCTTTATTTTGGCTAGATGCTCATTGGTCAGGAGGTGTTACTTATGGAAAAGGAGATGAATGTCCGTTATTAGAGGAGTTGCAGATTATTAATAATTCAGAATTCAATCACTTTATCTTGATTGATGATGCGCGACTTTTCATTTCACCACCACCACTCCCTCATCAAGTTGATGAGTGGCCTAATATTAGCGAAGTTATCGAGTTTTTAAACTTAGGAAAAAATAGATATACAGTTATTGTAGAAGATGTTATAATTTCTGTTCCAGAAGATGCAAAATCTTTAGTTTCTCAATACTCTCAAGATGTTAATACTAAGGTGTGGCAAGAATATAAAAAAACTCGTCAGCAACCAGGTATTACTAAATCGTCTAACCCTAATCAAATAAATAAAATAAAGACTGATTTTTTAAAAAAAACTGGAGAAATTGATATAATATCTAGGTTTATTAAACCTGATAATATAGTTTTTGATGTAGGTGCTGCGACTGGGGAATGGACTCATGCAGTTTTGGCTCATCATCCTAATGCAGAAATACATCTATTTGAACCACAATTACAAGGATATAGAAATTTAATTCAAAACCTATCTACAGAAATTCAGTCAGGAACAATTATTCCCAATAATTTTGCTTTAGCAAAAACTGAAGAAATAAAGACTTTTTATGATTATGAAAAGAACCCTAGATTAAGTACATTCTATAGAAGAGTTAATGTCGAAAAGCAGCACAATTTTCAACCTCCTAGAGAATTTCCTATATTGACTACTACTATAGATAGTTATTGTCGGCGTCTAGGAATTAACAGAATTAATTTTCTGAAAATTGATGTCAGTGGTAGTGAATTGGATGTGCTTGATGGCTGCGACAAGTTATTGAAACAGGGAAAAATTGATTACATTCAATTTGAGTATGGTGGAACTTATGTTGATTCTCAAACAACCTTAAAACAAGCTTTTGATTATTTGCAAAGTTGCCGATATTTAATGTTTAAGATTTTGGCCGATAAACTAGAGTATATACCTCAATTTTTACCGGAACATGAGAATTTTAGATACAGCAACTTTTTAGCCGTAAATGAACGATTTAGAGCGCAAATGTTAGGCAAGAAAAAAATTTTAATGCTAGACATTAAAGAATTGTCTCAACAGCATTCTATTACTCCCCGTGGTGTGATACATATTGGGGCACACATGGGACAAGAACTAGGACAATATCAAGCAATGAATGTCAAAAAAGTCTTGTTCATTGAAGCTAATCCAGTTGTGTCTGAACGGTTGCAAAAACAAGTAACTGATTTGCCTCATGTACAAGTAATTAATTGTGCGATTAGTAATCGTAATGGAGCGGTTGATTTACACGTTACTTCCAATGAACAAAGTAGTTCTATTTTGCCACTGAAAGGTCATAGTAATATTTATCCTAATGTTAAAGAAACTCATCAAGTTAAAGTACCCGCAAAAACACTTGATACCTTGCTACAAGAGTTAGGAATTCAGCCAAAAGAATACAATTTTTTAAATATTGATATTCAAGGTGCAGAATTATTAGCTTTGCAGGGAGCTACCAATCTACTAAAATATGTTGATGCAATAAACACAGAAGTTAACTATGAAGAACTTTATGAAGGATGTGCATTAATTGACGAAATTGATGAATTTTTAGAACAACATGGCTTTGAGCGAGTTGCAACCAAAACACCACATCCTAGTTGGGGAGATGCTTTCTATGTGAGAAAACCAGTTGTTACTTTTTCCCAACTTGGTAAATATGGTCGTTTTGGCAATCAAATATATCAGTATGCTTTCTTGAAAACCTACGCCCATAAACACAACCTGCGTGCTGAAACTCCTAATTGGATCGGGCGGTATCTTTTTGGTCGTAACGATCCACTAATTTCTCATTGGCGAAATTTGCCACGAGTTACAGAAATATTAGATCAATCAACTGGTCGTCGCTCTATACCCGATTCAGAGAAACCATTCAAGAACGTTGAATTCTTTGGTTTTTTTCAATTCCATTCTCGATACTATGCTCCTGATAAAGAATATTTTCAGTCATTGTTTCAACCAGTTGGGGAAGTAGCATCAAAAATGACAGCAGCTATGAATCAACTGCGGAGTCGAGGAAAAACAATAGTTGGCTTACATTTACGTTGGGGAGACTATAAATATTTGATGGGAGAAAAACGTCCTGACGTTACATATGTTTATATGGCTCCTAATCAATGGTACAAAGATTGGTTGGCTAGTTTCTGGGAAACCTTGGAGGAACCAGTTTTATTTATCGCTAGTGATGAAATTGAAGCAGTTGTTGATGATTTTGCAGATTACAATCCAATTACAGTTAAAGATTTGGGTGTGGAGTTGCCTAAAGCTCCTTACTATCCAGATTTTTATATCTTGAGTCAATGCGATATATTAGCTATATCAAATAGCTCATTTTCCTTTACCGCATCCATGTTAAATAAAGCAGGAAAATTCTTCTTCCGTCCTAATTTTCAAGCCCAGAAATTAATCCCTTACGATCCCTGGAATAGCGAACCTACTTTGCGGTATCATCAAGATGACATTGAAATGGAAGAGCTTTTAGGTGACCAAGATATCATAGAAATTGTTGATGTTGTCAAAAATGTTAAAACTGCATCTGAATATTTAGAGGGATTTGAGATCGATAAACCAATCAAAGGCACTAAAACAAGTTCTCTAGCTTGGGTATTAGGTTGGGTACTAGGAAAAACTTCTCCTGTAAAGTTTGTGGAATTAGTTAGTTGTGGGGAAGTATTTCAGAAGATTCCTCTTGACTGTAAAAGACCGGATATAGCGAAAGATTATCCAAGTTATGGCAACACTGCTAGAAACTCTGGCTTTAAAACAATGATGGACTTTAGTCAGCTCCCTAGCAAGCATGAGTTAACTTTACAAGCCGTACTACAGGATGAAACCCGTGTTCCTATGGCAGTAGTTAAGTTATCGAAAATTAGTTCTCAAAACAGCGAACTACCATCCCATCTACAAGAATCTCAGCAAGTCCTTGAAAAATTAAAGTCTCGCCTAAAACAGATAAAATTAGAACAAAATAACTAGGTGTTGGTGAAGCGCGTGTATGATATTAATCTTAATTATTTAGGAGTCAGGAGTCCTATAATTTTTAGATTTTGATTTGAACGAGATATTGGGAATATTTGCAGTAATTGAGGAGATATAAATTAATGGCATCAACAATAGAAACAGAACTAGAAGAATTTAAGAGTAAGTGGCAAAAAGCTCAACAAGAGTTGGATCAAACTAAGTCCGAGTTGCATGATGTGAGGGAAGAGTTGGAGCGATCGCAATCTCAGTTAGATGAGGTATTAGGAGAGTTGGAGCAAACCCACTTTGACTTACATCAGTTAAAAGAAAAGGGAGAGCAACAGCAGTCCGAGTCTGAATCAGAAGTTCAGCAGGAGTTGGAGGAAAATAAAACAAAAATAGAAACAGAACTAGAAGAATTTAAGAGTAAGTGGCAACAAGCTCAACAGGAGTTGGATAAAACAAAGTCCGAGTTGCATGATGTGAGGGAACAGTTGGAGCGATCGCAATCTCAGTTAGATGAGGTATTAGGAGAGTTGGAGCAAACCCACTTTGATTTACATCAGTTAAAAGAAAAGGGAGAGCAACATCACTCGGAGTCTGACTCAGAAGTTCAGCAGGAGTTGGATAAAACTAAGTCTAAGTTGCAAGAGACTGAGCAGTTAATGGAGCAGTCGCAGTCGCAGTTAGATGAGACGATGGGAGTATTGGAAGAGTATCAGTCTCAGATGGAAAAGACGATGGGGATATTGGAGGAGTCGCAAGGGAAATTGCAGCAGAAACAGGAAGAGTTGGAGCAAGTTAAGGCAGAGTTAGCACAGAAGCAGTCGAGATCTGAGTCGGAATTGCAGAAAGAGTTGGAGCAAACTAAGTCTCAGTTGTGGGAGGCTGAGGGGTTATTGGAGCAATATCAGTCTCAGTTAGAAGAGACGATGGCAACATTGGAAGAGTATTTGTCTCAACTAGATAGTAATCAGAAAGAGTTAGAACAGACTAAATTTGAGTTGCAGCAAGTTCAACAGACTGCAAAAATACAGCCATCTGGTTTTCAATTAACATCAGAAAAGTTAGTGCAAACAAAATCTCAAATTAATCAGATACTAACTGGGTTAAACCAACTTCTCGAACCATTGCAATTAAAATTGGAATTATCGCCAGACAAACCTCAAACTCCTGTAGACAATTAAATATTCTCCTGCATATCCACGGAAGTCTATCATCTTCAAAGTCACAGGATTTGAAAACTAAGATTAGACTAAAGCTGCTTCTAAACTAATGTAGAATTATGAGAAATTAGGATTAATCTTAATTGTCTGGGAATAAGAGGCGATCGCTTTAATTACAGCAGTTTCGGAGGCGCGTGAGGTACAAATTTTTAGGACTTTAGGCAACAGGCACTTTTGTTACAGGCAACAGATAATTAATTAAAGTGTACCTCACCATCCTAAAAAGTGCTGTAAATAAAAAAATTATCACAGCTTACCTGACACTCATCAATAAATTTATCAGGACTTACGAAAAGTATCTAATCGTAAACTATCTGTAAGGGCGAATAGCTATTCGCCCCTACTAGAGATGGCGGTTATGCGTAAGTCGTGTTTATATCTTTTAACCAAGCTTGTAGTAAATCACCCTCTTTTGGTGGAAATATTTCATTTTCAATTAGAGCATCGTAGCATTTTCTGAGATTATCTAATATTTCATTTTTTCCCGTTTTTAGTTTAACCTCAGATAATAATTTTGCTATTTTTTCATTGTGGAGATAACCAGGAATCTCTTGTTCAAAATCTTGCATAAGATTATGAATATTACGTTCTTGATAAACAGTTGGACTGTGAAATAAAATCCGCCAACCATTTTCCCAACAAATTCTTTGAGCTATAAAACTTCGCCATATATCTGTCATTCTAAATGAACAGTATGCAGGTAAATACATAAGTGGATAAGCATCGGGAAACCAATATGTATTTTGACTATTAAAGGGACACCAACTATGTTTACCTAATGCTAGGTTTAGATTATCTCTAAAGTCTTGAGGTAAAGGTAAAATCAATCTATAAATTGCATCAACATCGGGATTTTTGTTAGCTAGTCCTTGTTGAATTGTACATTCTGATAAAGATTCAGATAATTCTCCATAAGGAGGTACTGGGTGATTAATTTTGTCTAATGGTAATCCTCTCGGCCATATTGGTGCTTCTGAAAAATATTTATAGATATTTATCCAACCTGCATTGTCGATAATTTTACATTTAATTTCTAAAGATTTTTCTTGCCAAAAACTATCTAGAGGGAAATTATCATCATCAGTTTCTACTATTTGTTCTGCTCCTTTTTGTATTGCTAATAAATAGCCGATGTTTTTTCTAGCGTAATGTTTAGTGGGGCATAGTTTTGCATATTCTAATCCTGTGGCTATTTGAGCATTAATATCATAATATTGAGAACCTTCTAAAAAAAAGTCAGTTGGTGTTTTTGTATCACCTATAATTATGAAATCCCAGTGGGATAACTGACAGCCTACTGCCAATTCTTGTAAAACTTGATTGGGTGCGGAAATTGTTGTAACAACTAATATTTTTTGGGATTGCATCTATATTTTTATGTGTTTATAGCAGTTTTAATTAAAATAGAGTACAGATATTTGAAGGAAGAAGGAAGAAGTTTTGTCGTCAACATGAGTGAAAACCTCTATAAATTAATGATTATAATCTCTTCTACTTATTTTTACTTTTTGTCTTTAGCTATTAGTTTTTCCTTTTCAACTTTTTTGATAATCTGAAATATTTTTTTATATATAGTTTGCCAGCTAACTTGATAATTTCCATAGAGTCTTTGCTGTAATGGTTTAATTTCTAGGGGATGCAAAAACGTTGGAGAAATAATAGATTCTTTTACTGGGGACCAAAAATTTTTTTGTGATAAATGACCGCGATCGCCATGAGCTACACCTGGTTTATTGCTTAACCATGATGTAATAACTAATCCTGAACCCACCACACAGATATAAGCATCAATTTGGTGTGCCCAAACTATACTTTCATGTAAAGAACAACCTAAGGTATTATATATTTTCACCTCCGGTTTTAGTAGTTTAACAATAGTTTCTACTATTTCATTACAATCAATCCAACCATCAAATACTATTCCAATATTGGGAAAATCTTTACTTAATTTGTTAATAATATTTGCAGATCCTTCCTCCTGTGATTTCCAACTTTTATTGTGTTTCCGAAGGTTAACCCATAGTAGAGGAAAACAGTCTCGATCATTTTTTCTTTTTGGTAATACTTCTCTGAAATTTTCACTGCATTTAGACCAAGCTGCATCATATATTTTAGAAACATATTCTTGAGTTATAAAATGTTCTGCTACCCTGAAGCATAAACAGTTATTATTTAACAATAACTGGAACTTTTTAATATCTGAACAATCTCCTAGAATTAACTTTTTTTTATTGTTGAGTTCGGGAAATAATTCTGTAACTGCTAGATGTTGATATTTTCCTATTGCCAAACAATCTATCTGGTCTAACAAAAGATTTTTATATAAGTAATATATGCCATTAAGTTCTTGCCAGAAAAAGTGTCCTAAATTTGCTCTAAAACCAACCATTGATGTTAATAATCTAGGCTGCTGGGAATGAATATATTGTTTAACTTCTCTAAAATAAGTAACAAAATAAGTCTTCAAAGTATTATAATGACTTTGAGTTTGTTTAATAATATGAGGGTCTTTGTCTGATAATATTAGGACTATTTCAAATTTAGGAATATACAAAGATAATTTCCAGGAGCCAAAACTACCTGTTAATATATAGAAGACTTCTGCACCTACAAAACGATAAATAATTGTGAGGTCTTTAAGATAAAAAGACTCATTAGACCTGATGAGATTACCACTGATTGGATCAATAGCATACATATATTGAAATTCTGCTATTGTCTGGCTATATTCTACTCCATTATTCCAACGGCGATCAGGAGTCTCTAGTTTACTATGGGGATAATGCTGTGTTCTTTTGACAGTATGGGTTGATAATTCTTGATTAAAATAATTGATATAAATATTTTCTAGATTGTTATTTTCTAGAGCAATTATTTGCAGATACTCTAAAGATATTCCTAATAGTTGAAGACGCTCTTGGTCTGATTCTGTGAGTTTGTTTATATCGAATATTAGGAATTCATTTTTGGCAAAATAAGTTTGAATTTCAGTGGCTTTGGTTTCCCAATTATCAGAATTTATGTTTTCTAGTTCAAAATGGAATTCTTTGGTATTTTTTTGATTAAACGAATTCCAGATTTGATCGTAGATTGAATCTGAAGAATCAGGGTCTATTTTTGGCTGTGGTAATGAAGAATATTTGGGTTTAGGCCATTCTTTAAACAAACTAACTGCTTCTGGAATTAATCCTGCTTCTGACAAACTAATACTTAACGAATAATACCAGGACAAATTCTGTGAATTTTTCTGGAACACTCGATGATAACAATCAATAATTTCCTTGATTTTTCCATTTTGTACTAAGTTAATTACTAATAATTGGTATCTATCTATTTGATTATGTGTGCCAGCATTTTTTTCTAGATATAAAATTTTTTCATAGCATAAAACTGTTGCCTCCCAATCGTGTTTTTCGATGCACAATATCCCTAGTTCATAATAGTCTGAACTTTGAGGCTGAAGTTCAGTAAATTTCTGATAAGCCTGAATTGCGTGTATTAAATTTCCAGTCTGTTTTTGGTCTTTTACACAACTACGATAATCTTCTATTAGACTTTGCTTATGCTGTGTCAGTAGAGAGTCAAGTTTTGGAAAAAATTGAGATTCTTTCGGTAAATTTTCTAACCCTTTTTGGTAAATATCTAAAGCTTCAGCAAATCTCCCTATTTCTCTCAATATTTGTCCCCATAAATAGTAAGCATCCCCATTAGTTGGATTTAATTCAATTACTTTTGAGTAACAGGCGATCGCTTCTTCCTTCTTGCCTTGCGTTAATAAAGCCTTACCTAAATTATGATAAAATCCAGAATTATTTGGCTGCAATTCAATCGCACTTTTGTAAGCATCAACTGCTTCTGACCATTGGTTTTTTTCAGATAAAGCTAAACCCAAATTGTTGTAAAAAAAACCATTTTGACAATTCAACTCTATAGCCTTGCGATAAGCATTAATTACTTCATCCCAATTTTTTAATTTCATCCAAGCTACACCTAACTTTTGGTAAGACCAAAGAGAATTAGGGTTAATTTCTATAGCTCTCTGAAAAGAGATAACAGCTTCTGAAAAGTCACCTTTTTCTAGTAAAGCCTTCCCTAGTTTTTGGTAAGCTACCCATGTATTTGGTTGAAGTTTTATAGCTTTTTGATAATAGCTAATTGCTTCATCAAAACTACCCTGGCTTGCCAAAGCATCTCCTAATAAATGATAAGCTTTAAATAAATTAGGATTTAACCTAATTGCTCGGCTATAACAAGCGATCGCTTCGGTCAACTTCTGATACTCAAAAAGAGTTTGACCGAGACTTAAACATTCTGATGCTGTTGCGGATTCTGGCTCTAAAGTGAATACTTGATAAGAACACTCAGCAGCTAAGTCTGGCTTACCTACCATCGGCCAAATTTTGGCCAAGTTTCGGTAAAACCCGGCAATGTTTGGTTTGAGGCAGATCGCTTTTTGATAAGAGGCTATAGCTGGCTGCCACTGCTTTTGCATAGCATATAGACTACCCATATTAGCATGGACTTCTGCCCAATCAGGTTGAGCAGCTATGGCTTTTGCATACCAACCCATAGCTTCTTCTACTTGGCCCATACCAAGACTAATATTTCCTAGTATCTTGTACCCAGGAGCAAAGTGTAGTGAAGCATCTAAGGCTTTTTGACAAGCTGCCTCAGCTAGAGCTAATTCTCCTTTGGCTAAATAAGTTTCTGCTTGTTGTAAATGTTTAATTGCTGTCTTTTCTCGATTCAAGTGGTAAGACATAAGTAGGTTAGATTGGTTTTAAAAATTTTTGTTATGGCTAGGCAAAAGGAACTTCCAAGAAATAAATTATCCAATTTTGGGTAATTCCTAATTGCTTAACTTGCTTCAATACTTGAGTTAGTTATTTAATATAACGGATTAGGAGATATTTATATGAATCAAGTCAGAGAAAAAGCGACTTTAAGTATATGTGCAATTATGAAAAATGAAGGACCTTATTTAAGAGAGTGGCTAGAATTTCATAAGTTAGTTGGTGTGGAAAGATTTTATTTATATAACAATCATAGCAGTGATAATACTCTTGATATTCTGGGTCCATATCGAGAAAATAATGAAGTAGTTATGCAAAATTGGCCTGTGCGAAATGGTCAACAAATGAAAGCATATAATCATTTCCTAGAAAAGTATAAACATGAATCAAAATGGATAGCATTTATAGATTTAGATGAATTTGTATTTCCCACCGAAAAAAATGATTTGAGAGAAATATTAGAAGAGTTCTCTAATGTTCCTGCTGTTGGAGTCAATTGGTTGATTTTTGGCACATCAGGATATCAGAAAAAACCCCAAGGATTGCAAATAGAAAATTTTACTAAACGAGCTAAAGAAGATTTTCGACCTAATCTAAATTTTAAATGTATTGTTCAGAGTGAATTTACTATTAAATGTACTACTCCTCATCATTTTGTTTATGTGAATGATGGAGTAGCAGTAAGCGAAAATTATGAAAAATTATTAGAGTCAATTTCTTCCAAACATTCGGTGAAAAAATTGAGAATTAATCATTATTTTACTCGGTCTATGGAAGAAGCTTTAAATAAGATAAAAAGGGGGAGAGCAACTGTCAATCACAAGAGAAAAATAGGAGAAGTTAAATATCACGATCGCAATGAAGTAGAGGATTTGACTATTCAAAGATATATTCCTCAACTCAGGAAATCATTAGGCATAGTTACTAAAAATAAAAGTAATTTCTCTTCCTATTTAGAAAATTCTAACTTATTACTAACTATTGGCAATATAGGAAAAGTAGTAATTGAGAATAAAACCCTACAATTAACAGGTTGGATAGTTTCTTTAAATATGCTTCCTATCAGTGGGTTTAAAGTTTTGATTGGAGGTGAAGAATATAGAGAGTTTAAACAAACTCTAGGAATAGAAAGTCCGAGAATAAAAAAAGCTCACCCTAGATTAAAAGGGGCAGAAAAAGCGAGATTTTATCTAGAAATACCTCTGAATAAAACACATGGAGAAAACTATCAAAATATCTTAATTATTTTAACCCCTATTTCGGAAAAGTATGAGGGTTGTATTTTAGTTAATGTCTTTAATCCTTCTTTCATGCTTCCTACTAAAGAATACATAGATCGAGTTAATATAAATAGTGCTTTGAACTTTCAGTCTCATCCTTTCAAGTGGTTAGGATATTTAATTCAAAGAACAGGTATTAAACCTACAGATAGTATTCTTGATATAGGCTGTGGAATAGGTCACATTGCCTACGGTTTGACTTATTATTTAACACCTAGAGCGCGTTATGAAGGTATTGAATTTTCAGAAAAAGTAATCGATTGGGCACAGCAAGAAATTACTTCCAGAAAGCCTAATTTTAACTTTCAATACTATGATATTTATCATCCTATTTATAATACTAAGGGAACTATGCCTATGAAAGAATTTATATTGCCCTATCCAGAAGCAAGTTTTGATGGGATTTGTATTAGTAATCTTTTTACTCATTTTTCTAGTATCGATCTGCGTCATTATTTGCATCAAATTCAGCGAGTTTTAAAAGTTGGAGGTAAGTGTTTATTTGCCTGTTTTTTAATTAATTATGAATCTGAAAAATTAATTTTTGATGGCAAGAGTTCTCAGAATTTAGTATATAAAGTAGAAGGTGGTTTTTGTTTAGATCGAGAACTCCCAGAAAAGACTGTAGGTTTTCAAGAATCTGTATTAATTGATTGGATAAAAGAAAGTGGCTTAACTATTGTCGGCAAATATTATGGTTCATGGTGTGGGCGCAAATCTTTTACTTATCAAGATTTACTAATTGTAGAAAAAAAAAATGAAGTTAAATCAAAGTTATCTAACTACCAGATAATTTTAGGAAAATATAAATCTAAATTAGAAAAATTTAAGGTTCAAATTGATACCTCAAAATCTCAAATAAACCAGATTTAAGGTAAGCATTCCGCAGGAAAAGAGGCAGTTCCTCCTGCAGAGGCTAGCTGTTTGTGGAGCATTCCGTCAGGAAATACTAATAGCTGAATGCTTACTATTTAAGCACAATATTATTCTTCAATATTTAACCGAAAAATGATTCAGATAAATCAACCTTACCCACCAGAAGAAGACAAAGGAAAAGTTATTTCAATTCATGTACCAAAAACTGCTGGTACAACATTTAAAAAAGTTTTGAGACAAGTATATCATCCAGAAGAGATTTTTTTTGATTATGCACATCGAGGTGATGTACGCAATAAAATGTTGACTAATCCTAAGCCTGGGGTTAAAGTAATTCATGGTCATTTTCCTGCAAATAAATATGATAGTAAATTTCCAGAGTCTAGAAAAATTATTTGGCTAAGAGACCCGATAAAACGGTTAATTTCTCTTTACTTTTTTTGGAAAACTTGGCAAATTTTAGTAGAAAGTGATGCAGAAAATTTAGAGGCTGTCAAAGAGTCTAGTTTGACATTTATAGAGTTTGCTGCAAAACCAGAAATGCAGAATCAAATCAAATCAAAATTTGTGCAAGAACAAAAATTAATAGATTTTTATTTTGTAGGCATCCAAGAATTTTTTACTGAGGATTTACATGAAATTACAGTAATGCTAAATTGGTCAGAGTATGAATTAGAAGCTAAAAATACTAATCCTTATCCAGAATATAAGTTATTACTAGAAGAAGTATTATCTAATCAAGAAATAGTCAATAAAATATCGGCGATCAATCAGGAAGATATAGAACTTTATCGAGAAGCTTTAAGTTTACGGGAGAGACGGAGAAAAATATCTGAGATACAATACTATACTCAAGATTATTCTAGCAAACAAAAAATTATCTGCAAAAAAGGAAAAATTAATCCTTTACTTTCTTGGGGTTCTATTGACCGGGTAGTTATTAAAAATCAAGTTTTACGTTTATCTGGTTGGGTTGCTTCTCTGGATGCTGGTATTTTGGAAGGATTTAAAGTTTCTATTGGGAATCAAGAGTTTAGTTTCTTTGAAAAAACTCTGAATATACCTAGTCCGGATGTAGAGAAAGTTCACTCTAGTTTATCCGGTGCTGGTGATGCTAGATTCCGTATAAAAGTGCTTTTAAGTCAACAACAAATTAATCAATTAAAGTATTTATTAATTGCTTTGACTCCTCAGTTTGAAGGTGGTGAAGGTATTGTGATATTGAAAGTATTAGAACCGCTTTTACCACTGCCTGAAGAGAAATATATAAAAACAACTGATGTTGATGAAAGTGGTCAATTTATTCGTACTTCTTTCAAATTATTGGGAGATTTAATTCAGAGATTAGGTTTGCTACCGACAGACCATATTCTTGATGTTGGTTGTAATATTGGTACAGTTGCTTATGGCTTGGTTCATTACCTAAAACCTTCTGGTCGTTATGAAGGTTTTGATGTGGTAGAAAATTTTATTTCTTGGAGTAAAAAGGAAATTACGACTCGCAAACCTAACTTGAATTTTAACTGGCATAATATTTATCACCCTCTCTACAATCCTACAGGAAAAATATCTGCAAATAATTTTATTTTGCCTTATCCTGACCAAAGTTTTAATTGTGTTTGTATTTCCCATTTATTTACTCATTTACTAAGTTCTGAAGTTTGTCATTATTTGAATGAAATATATAGAGTTTTACAATCTGGAGGGAGATGTTTATTAATTTGCTTTTTAGTTAACTTGGAATCAGAAGAGTTGATTACTAAAGGTAAAAGTTCTCTACAGCTTATTTATGAAATAGAGGATGGTTTTACTATAGATATTAATTTGCCAGAGAAAGGGATTGGGTTTAGGGAAAATATACTATTCAAATGGATAGAAGAACGAGGTTTTAATATTCTAGAAAAATCTTATGGTTCTTGGTGTGGTCGAACTTCATCTATTAAGGAAGATTTGTTAGTTTTGGAAAAAGGTATTTAAGTGTTGAGTTATTAGCTATTAGCTGTCAGCTATCAGATGCTCGAACTATTGCGTATAGAGCAATAGTAATTTCATTTTCTCAAGCACCTGGGAGATGTCGGTGGATATGGGAATTTCTCTTCTATTGCGTATAGAGCAATAGTAATTTCATTTTCTCAAGCACCTGGGAGATGTCGGTGGATATGGGAATTTCTCTTCTATTGCGTATAGAGCAATAGTAATTTCATTTTCTCAAGCACCTG
>JBCDJM010000164.1:0-16503 GCA_038747755.1 Cyanobacteria bacterium P01_H01_bin.35 | reverse complement strand
CTTGCTAATAAACATTATTATGCCTTTCTAAAATAACTAATTGGAATAGCCATTTAAAACAATTTTTATGGGTAATAAAATATCTATAAAAATTATCTTAAATCTCTTAAAGATAAAACCATTTATTTGATACACAATATCATAAATTTTGCTCAATAGCTGCTGTAAATTACATCTACTATAAAATAGACTAGAATACTGTACTTAGTAATAAATAATAGATATAGCATAGCAATCCTAAATAGGTTGTGATAAATCAAAAAGTAAATAAAAAAACTGAAACTCTTCCCTGTTCCCTGTTCCCTGTTCCCTGTTGCCTGTTACCTAAAAAGCAGTAAGATTTTTGCCATGAATATGCGGAGGATTGCTATATAGAGATTATAGCGTTTTCATTTGAAATGCAGAAACCCAGTTCTATTAAAAAGGTATGGAGGTATAGAGAGAACAGGGAATAGTAAAGAAGGGAAAACAGCATTAAATACTAGCTTTCTAGAAGGATGAGTGGGTACTAAAGATAAAATTTTTTACAAGAAAAAAATCAATCTAGATTTACATATCATTTGAAAATTCCATACCATAATTTAAGAGATTATCATAATTTCATGAGTTACAAATTTTTTTCTATTCCTTACCTTATCAATCTAACTATTATTTATTCCCCAAAATCCAAAATATGTCTATTTCTCCAAGGATAAAAATTGCTATATAGCAGTCCCTAGACAAAATGAATTACCTAATTTTATTCCCTATGATTTTTACAATAGACATATCCGATAATCAAAAATCAAATCAATTATCTCTCAGAAATAATCACTTCTTTCCTCCTACTGTCTACTCTCTACTGCCTACTTCCTCTTTTCGGGAGAAGTATAATATAGGCTTTTCAGAATTATAGTAATATTATCTGAATAGATTGTGCATAAATAATTTATCAGCATAAAAGCTATTACTACCAAATCAACCTTAAATTTGATTATCAATAGAAAACAATTCAATCCACCAAAAATATATTCCCATTTCTTACTTTCTTCTTCCTTTGAGTATAGCAACTTAAAATTATCGAATAATTATAGCAGTTTTCATTAATATAGAGTACAGATATTTTTGGTTAAAGGAAGAAGGAAGAAGGAAGAAGGAAGAAGGCTTTAGTTATCTAGGAGAGAAGGAATAAATTTTGTAGTCTACCTTTGTGAGAACCTCTATAATAATTATTAATTAAATAATTCAGCTATTAGACTCCCCTTTCAATGAGAAAAAATAATATTTCCTTATATTTAATCAAGAACGGTTTTAACCAGAGGTAATTATCAATTATTAATTATCCATTATTCCGGAGGTATTAATGTCAATCAAAGAGAATCTTTTTCCCAGCAATTTTATTCAAGCAAATAGCATTAATCTCCATTATGTTACTCAAGGCTCAGGTTCATTAATGTTAATGTTACATGGATTTCCGGAATTTTGGTATTCTTGGAGATATCAAATACCTGAATTTGCTCAAGATTATAAAGTAGTTGCTCTAGATTTAAGAGGGTACAATGAAAGTGATAAACCTCAAGAAAAATCTGCTTATGTTATGGCAGAATTTATCAAAGATATAGAAGAAGTAATTAAAGAATTAGGTTATGAAAATTGTGTTTTAGTAGGGCATGATTGGGGAGGAGCAATAGCTTGGTGTTTTGCTTATGCACATCCAGAAATGGTCGAAAAATTAATTGTAATGAATATTCCTCATCCTGCAAAATTTATGGAAGGATTAGGTACTCCAGAGCAACTTTTAAAAAGTTGGTATATATTCTTCTTTCAGTTGCCTTTCTTTCCTGAATTGATGTTTGAATTTGATGATTATCAGGCTATTGCTTCAGCATTTAAAAATATGGCAGTGGATAAATCTGCCTTTACTGAAGCTGACTTAGAAGCATTTAAAGATGCTGCTGCTAAACGAGGAGCTTTAAGTGCAATGATTAATTATTATCGTAATATTTTTCCTGGTTTTTTTAATCAGCAAGAGTGGGGAATGCTAAAAATTCCTACTTTAATGATTTGGGGCAAAAATGATACGGCTTTAGGAACAGAATTAACTTATGGTACAGAAGAATATGTGGAAAATTTTCAAATTCGTTATATTCCTAATTGTAGCCATTGGGTACAACAAGAACAACCTGAATTAGTCAATCAATATATGCGAGAATTTTTGAGTAATAATGATGAATCAGTTGAATAAAATTTTCCGAAGTGGGTTGATCGTAATAATTTTAATTCTGACAATAAACTGTTTTTTCTCTTTAACAATACTTTAGCTCAATCTATTAATTTAAACACGCTGATAATTTTTTAGGATGGATGGAACTTGTGGATAATAATCCTGCTGATGGAGATTTTTCTGGTGATTATTCTGTCCGAGAAATATCTCCGTCTAAAAAGTCTCTTAAAACTAAAAAATTAAAAGATAAAAATAGTTTTATAGAAGTTGCTCAACAATGGGGAAAAATTCTGGCTACTGACCATGCTAGAGCAGATAAAGATTTTGATAAAAAATTAGTTCCTTATTCTTTAGAAAAACAGGTGATAAAAACTACCAATGGTAAGCATAAAGAATTTCGAGAATTAGTGCGTGAAGTAGCTTTTCAATATGCGGAGCAAGTTAAAATTGATTATCGTAGTTTTGTAAATAGGTAGGAGTAGGAGTCAGAAGTCAGGAGTCAGGAGGAATGGAGGAATGGAGAATAAAGTTAATGTATAAAGATATCAAATGGGTTCTATATTGTTCATTCAACCTCTGAGTTTTGGGTGGCTTTTTTTTCTTTTCTCCTTCTTTGAATCATCTTCAGTCTGGAAGCTACTCCAGCACCTATTGTAGCAGATCCTAATATTGTACTTGAGGCAGCTACAACCCCTATACCTCCTCCTATTAGAGATGCTACAGCAACTGTAGCAATACCTATGTCTTTAGAAGTATAGTCTTTTTCTGCACTAGACAGTTCTTCATTATTTTGATAGTTATCCTGATTCTCTTCATTCATAATTAAACTTGTTACCTTTTAACAGCAAACACAAACATGGTCATTAATCCTATACCTATTTATCTACCCAAAGTTGTTCTACTTGTTCTGTATAGGTAGCAAAATCTTCTGGATGAATAATATCTGCAAGTTTTTTATGCAGTAATTCCTCTTGTGAATATTTAACTAACTCGACAAATTTTTGGTTAAATAGCAGCAACTCTCCTGTTGCAGTTGCTTGAATAATACCTACCTCTGCTTGAGAAAAAATACTCCGAAACCGTTCTTCACTTTCTCGCAAAGAAATTTCCATTTGTTTGTAGTCACTAATGTCTCGGTTACTTACTCGTCTACCTAACCAACGCTCATCTTGACTGTAGACAGTTTGGCAACGATGACTGAACCATTTGGTTTCACCCCCACGAGTAATGATCCGAAAATCCATTGAGTATGTTGAATCTTTTTCAAAACTGTCTGCAAAATATTGTTTCACCATTTGCCAGTCTTTAGGGTGAACTATGCTTTTGAACAAGTTGGGATTTTCTAGAAATTCCTCTCGAGTGTATCCAGTAATTCCTTGACAGGATGGGGAAACGTAGATAAATTTACGTTCAGGGTTAAGCCAATATTCCCAGTCATAAGTAAAATCAGCAACAGTACGGAATATTTCTTCACTCTTTTTCAGTGCTTGTTCAAATTTTTTGTATTCAGTTATATCATGAGCAACGGCATAAATTTTCCCTAGTTCACTCAATGGTGTAGAATTCCACATTAACCAACGATAACTATTATCCTTACACCGATAGCGATTTTCAAAATGAATTGCACTGTTACCTTGGAAAATTTTCTCTAATTCTGCTTGAGTAAATTCGCGATCTTCTGGATGAACAAAATTCAGGAAAGGTTCAGATAATAATTCTTCTATAGTATAACCCAGAGTTTTTTCCCAAGCTGGATTTAATTTGAGAAAGTAACCCTCAAAATTAGCAACACAGAGCAGATCGATAGAAATATCGAAAAAGCGATCGCGTTGATTTTCTGCTTCTACTTTTTCTGTAATATCTTTTTGCACTCCCACATAATGGGTTAATTTTCCCTGCTCATTTCTGATAGGAGAAACAGTTAGTTCATTCCAAAAAACTGTATTATCTTTGCGATAATTTTTCAAGGTTATATCGCAGTGATTTTCTTCTTTGAGAGATGCTCGTAATAATTCTAAAGCAGGTTGTTGAGTGTTTTCATTTTGTAGGAAACGAGGATTTTGCCCAATTATTTCTTCTGCTTGATAGCCTGTGATTTTCTCAAAACCTGGATTAACATAAATAATTGGATTATCGGGCTGAGTAGCATCTGTAATAACAATTCCATTGCTACTGGAAAAAATAGCTTTTTCTAATAATTTTAATCGAATTTCTTGTTCTTGATTTGCAGTAATATCAGGCATTACTACAGTAAAGCAATGAGTTTTTGGGCGATCGTCAATAGCTGTAATAATAGTAGAACAACAAATTTTTCTACTATCCTGTCTAACAATTAATTCTTTCCCTTCATATCGGCCAGTTTTAATTGCTATTTCTAATACCTGCTGAAGTTTACCTTGTTTAATATCTGCCTCACAGAAAAATTTAGAAAAATTCTTGCCAATAATATCTGTTTCTGTATATCCAGTAATTTTTTCTGCTCCTGGATTCCAACTAATAATATCACCTTGATGATTTAACATAAAAATGCCGTAATCTCTCACAGCATCTATCAGCAAATGTAATTGTTTTTCGTCGTAATTCAGGGAGCTATTTTCAGATATTTCTGACTGGGAATTATGATTACTTTTTTGACATCTAGCTTTTGTTTAACTGCTTTTAATTCTGTCTCTAACCGTCTTTTTTCTGACTGTTCTGCTGCTAATTTTTTTTCAAATAAATCTTGCCTAATTGCCAGAGATAAATAAGTTGATAATTCTTTCAATAGTTCAATTTCGTCAGATTGCCAATTTCTAGGAGACGAACAATTTTGAGCAATCAATAATCCCCACAAATCAGGTGAAAAATCATTTTGTTTTTTGTCAGTTTCCAGGAGTTGATTATTTTCCAGTAAAATTGGTACAACTAAATTAGCTTTAAGTTGTAAATTTGCTAGAAATTTAGTATGACAAGCACTTAATCCAGCAGTTTGTAAATCTCCAAAAGTTTGTATTCTACCTTGTTGATAATCTGCAATCAAGTTTTCCTCAAAATATCGATCTAAAACTGTTTTTCCTAAAATAGACCACTGGGCTTCAACGACTGACTCAGCGACAACTTTTCCACCAACATCAAAGTTGAAATGATAAATAATCACCCGCTCATTTTTAAGTAACTGACCCAGTTCTGTAACCGTAGTATTGAATATTTCCTCCAAATTCTGAGATTGACTAATTTGTAATGCTAAAAATTTGAATAAATCTTCCTTTTGCTCTATATATTCAAATTTTTTTGTAGATCCCTGCATTATTTTTCCCTCCTGTAATTGTTGCACTTTCGGCTTAAGTGCTTTTACAGTATCTTGCCTTTTTGAGATATTTACTTTATTATCCATAATTTTACTTCTTTAATTATTTTAAATTTTACCGATAAAACTTATTAATTTTTTTCCATTTTGAGGATAAATTTAATTTTGGATATATCAAAAATATCAAAGCAAGATAAAATACTTTTAATTCTGCATATATTCCCTCATAAATTATGCTTAATTATTACTCTCTTTGTAAGCATTCAGCCATCAGCTATTATCCATCAGCTATAATCTATGATTCATTCACTCATCAGAAAGTAATTTATTCTCTATCTTTAATTAGAGCATAATTACAATAAATTTATGGTAGTCCTAAAATAGTAAGGATATTAGAAGTATTTAGGGAATAAGCATATTATCTATTACCTATTCCCTAGTACCTATAATAACTTATTTAACACCACCAAATTCAATAAATATAATTTGATAAGAAACCAAAATATTTCCCGAATTAATTAATTTAGAATAATATAGAGTATTTTGATAAGCTTGCCTGCAGTTCTACAATCAATTATATCTTTATTTACTAAAAAGTCTAGTAAGTTTGAGTTTAGTTGTAACAAAAAGTCAAGTTTGAAGTTATAAAATTTGTGAACCTCATCCTCCACTTTCTCCTTTCGGTACTTTACAAAAACATTTCTCTACAGCTTTAATTATTACTATTAAATACAGGACTTATATAGAATCTGGATAATTAGTTATTGTATCCTCCTAGAGTTAGGAGTCAGAATAAATATAGCAATTCTAAATAGGTCGGGGGTAATCAAAAAGTAGATAAAAAACTTGAAACTCCTGCCTATTCCCTGTTCCCTAAAAGCGGTAAGGTTTTTATACACAGATAAAATAGGCTTGCTATATTTGGATTATTTAGCATTAATTTTTGTTGTTGCTGAATGAATGTATGATTTTACAAGATTCAGGTGTTAGGAGTCAGGAGTCAGGAGGTGCGGAGTTAGGAGGAGCTTAGGTGAGTTTTTTCAGTGTCTTAAAGAGGTGAAATAGGTCTGATTTACACTTATCTTATTTAGGAATTTCATACCCTGTTTCAGCAACGCCTAATTTTTCAATTCATATAGGAATTGCTATATCCTTATATTCAACTCCGTTGCGGTTTTTTTGATGTGATTATCAATTATCCATTATTAATTATCGCTACCTGGTCCAAATTGACAGACCAAATTCAAAATCCAAAAATCATGTGATAAATAACTTCTATTTGGGAAGTAATTGCCAGAAATTATTGTCAGTTAAAGTTTTCAGCCAATATAATCAAAATTTTTGACTTTTGACTTTTGACTTTTGACTTTCGTGAAATGGTATTGGTGACAATTATATGGCAAGCTGAAATACAGAAAACAATAAATTACTGAGCCTTTCGCTACAGAAATAAAACGATATATTATGCAAACCCTATTAAACCCAACCAAAAACCCTATAAATCAACCTGCCTTTGATACAACTATCCATCGGCGAAAAACTCGCCCCGTCAAAGTGGGTGATATAACCATTGGTGGTGGCCATCCAGTCGTAGTCCAGTCAATGATCAACGAAGATACCCTTGATGTGGACGGTTCCGTAGCGGCCATTCGGCGTTTACATGAAATAGGTTGCGAAATTGTCCGTGTTACCGTTCCCAGTATGGGCCATGCTAAATCTCTGACAAAAATCAAACAGAAATTAGCAGAAACCTACAAACCCGTACCACTCGTAGCCGACGTTCACCATAATGGCATGAAAATCGCCCTGGAAGTAGCCAAGCACGTTGATAAAGTGCGAATTAATCCTGGTTTATATGTATTTGAAAAGCCACAAACTAGCAGAAGCGAATATACCCAAGTAGAATTTGAAGAAATAGGTGATAAAATTCGCCAAACCCTAGAACCTTTGGTAATCTCTCTCAGAGACCAAGATAAAGCCATGCGCATTGGAGTTAACCATGGTTCCCTAGCTGAAAGGATTCTATTTACTTATGGGGATACCCCAGAAGGTATGGTAGAGTCTGCCCTAGAATTTATTAAAATTTGTGAATCTCTAGACTTCTATAATCTGGTAATTTCTCTGAAAGCTTCACGGGTGCCAGTAATGCTCGCTGCTTATCGGTTGATGGTCAAGCGGATGGGTGAACTAGGTATGGCCTACCCCCTACATTTGGGTGTGACAGAAGCGGGAGATGGAGAGTATGGTCGAATTAAGTCTACTGCTGGTATTGGCACACTTTTAGCACAAGGAATAGGAGATACGATTCGTGTATCTTTAACTGAAGCACCCGAAAAAGAGATTCCAGTTTGTTACAGTATTCTCCAAGCCTTGGGTCTGCGAAAAACAATGGTAGAATATGTAGCTTGCCCCTCCTGTGGTCGTACCTTATTCAATCTTGAGGATGTTCTGCATGAAGTGCGGGAAGCAACAAAACACCTAACAGGATTAGATATTGCTGTTATGGGTTGCATTGTTAATGGTCCAGGAGAAATGGCAGATGCAGATTATGGTTATGTAGGCAAACAAGCTGGTTATATCTCCTTATATCGTGGGCGGGAAGAAATTAAGAGAGTCCACGAATCCCAAGGAGTGGAAGAATTGATTAATTTAATTAAAGCTGATGGGCGTTGGGTTGAACCGTAGTTTATAATTGAAATGTTTGTAGTGGGAGTCTATTTTTACCAATAGATAATGGATAATTGATAATTGATAATTAATTCCCAAAGGTTTAAAGCCTTTCATTTTCAATGGATAATTTATATAACAAGAGAGTTTTCGTCATCCATTATTCATTGTTCATTATCAATTAATCAGATTTCCTTATATTCAATTCCGTTACGGTTTTCTATTGAGGTAGTTATTCATTATATTGATAATGAATAGATTCCTAAATTAATCAGGACTTACGCAGAGGTACTATTATAGTCAAAAAACTATAACGTTATAGTTTTAACACTATGTACATAGTCTTTGCGTAAGTCATATTAATTATTGAACATATCAAGCAAAACTTCAAAGCCTATCAGTTATCCGGAATGTAAATCAGTTAATTTGGATACAGATAATATGACAATTTATTAGTTTGATTAAGTCTGAGAAAAGCTTTTCATTAATGAATAATAGATCATTATCTCTTTGAATATAGGAGAGGTTATAAACCTAATTAACTATTAATTCAATTCATTGTGATAATTATAGCGACTCCAGTACTATTTTAATTCTTAAGAATTCAGAGTAGTTTAAATACAAATAGATAGTTTTAAAAAATATTAAATAAATAAGTTTACAAACAAATAATAATTTTAGCTTCCTAAAAAAAAGTTGATAATAACTAAGTTATTATCATTAATTAAATTAGGAGATAAAAAATAAATTTTCAAATTTCTATCCCCTATATTTATCAATAAGATTATTAGTAGAGAAGTTTGACTTTCAACTTAGTAAACAGGCTAACTCTAAGCAACATTTATATATGCTAAATTGGGTGTAGCTATGATTGTAGTAATTATTCTTTAATTGTTTAAATTCATTCAAGAAACAAAATGGTTATAGCAAAACGTGGACTTATCCTTGGTGCAACAGCATTAATGTTAACAGGCGTGACTGTCATCGGCGCTGGCATTCATCTTTCCTCTCAAGCATCATTAAATAATAACAACCCTAAAGAATTAATCGACCAAGTTTGGCAGATTATTGATAAAACTTATGTAGATGGTACTTTCAATCAAGTAGATTGGAAAGCGACTCGCACTGAGTATCTCGATCAAACTTATACCAGTGACGAACAAGCTTATGATGCAATTCGGGAAATGCTAGAAAAGCTAGGCGATCCTTACACCCGTTTCATGGACCCCAAAGAATTTCAAAATATGCAAATAGATACTTCTGGGGAACTAACAGGTGTAGGTATTCAGCTAACCCAAGACCAAGATACAAAAAATTTGGTAGTTATTTCACCGATAGAAGATACTCCAGCTTTTGATGCAGGTATTCAAGCTAAAGATATTATTACCAAAATTAACGGTCAAAGCACTGAAGGAATGGATATTAATCAGGCAGTAAGTCTGATTCGCGGTCCAATTGGTAGTCAAGTAACTTTAACTATTCAACGAGAAAATCAGGAAATAGAGTTTCCCATTGTTCGGGCAAAAATTGAAATTCATCCTGTTAAGTATTCTCAGCAAGATAGTTCTTTAGGCAAAGTCGGTTATATCCGCTTAAACCAATTTAGTGCCAATGCTGCTGGTGAAATGCGAGAGGCAATAGATGATTTGGAAAGTCAGAATGTATCAGGCTATATTCTAGATTTACGTTCTAATCCTGGTGGATTGCTATATGCTAGTATCGAAATTGCTAGGATGTGGCTCAATCGCGGAGATATTGTTTCTACTGTTAACCGCAGTGGTGTAACGGATCGCCAGAAAGCTAATAATAGGTCTTTGACAGATAAGCCTTTGGTGATTATGGTTGATGGAGGATCTGCAAGTGCTAGTGAGATTCTTTCTGGTGCCCTACAAGATAATAACCGAGCTACATTAGTAGGTACTAAGACATTTGGTAAGGGGTTAGTACAGTCAGTGCGAGGTGTTGGCAAAGGTGCAGGGTTAGCGGTGACGATCGCTAAATACTTTACTCCTAGTGGCCGCGATATTAACCATGAGGGAATTGTACCAGATGTGGAAATCTCCCTGACAGATGCACAAAAAGAGACTTTGCGGAAAAATCGCGACCAAATTGGTACTATTGACGATCCTCAATATGCAAAAGCATTAGATATCTTGACTCAAGAAATTGCTGCGGTGCAAAATAAGAAAGCTCAGTTTGGTAATTAGAGTAGTGAGTAGGGAAGTAGGAGAGCGAGGGGGTGGAGGAGTAATTTTTTTGCCCAACTCTTGCCCAAAATGCTAACTTTTTGAGCTTTTTATAGAATCCGGTTGAAAAGTTGTCCCTATCGACGATAGGAAGCAATCTCCCATAACCCCTGAGATTGCTATCCGTTCCGGAATGCTCCGCAAACCTTCCACGCAGTGACCGTCGCAATGACTAGGCTATAGTAACTATCCGGATTCTATATTAGACCTAATAATAAAGTAAGAATTTAACTTCTAAATTCTGAATTCTAAATTCTGAATTCTAAATTCTGAATTCGTTAATTTGGTTTACACTTCCCACTTCTGATTAATCCTACACGACGGGAAATTGCTTCCTCAACAGAATTAAATGGACCCCATGTTTCTACAATATTGGGGTCTTTTTTTTGTTCCACTTCTTCAGCAGCTAAAATTTCACAGGTTTTCTCTGGTTTCTTGATTATATAGAATTTCGGTGATGAGTCGCTCATAAAACTTAATTAGGAATTACGCAAATATCATGTATATAGTTTTCAAAACTATAACGTTATAGTTTTTTGACTTTATATATAGTATCTGTGCGTAAGTCCTGTTAATATTCAAAACGCTTTACCAATCGACCATCGGGTGGGGCGGGTTTATGTAAATCTGAGAGTAACTATGAAAATTGCTCCTGAAACCCGCCCCTACAAATTTGCAGCATTTTGTTGTGTCACTTCAGTAGTGGAATGTTTCATCTAAAATAGTGCATTACCGAATCAGGTTCTGTAGGGGCGGGTTTCCCCGTGAAATTAACCAATTTAACCATTAGGGCAAATAAACCCGCCCCCAAATAATATAATTCACCATCGGGTAGGGCGGGTTTATGTAAATCTGAGAGTAACCATGAAAATTGCTCCTGAAACCCGCCCCTACAAATTTGCACCAGTTGAGATTTATCTACGGAAATTTTTTTATTAGGTGCATAGAAGTCAAAACCTTAGACAAAGATATTGGTAGAAGGGAAAAAGAAAACCCCTCTATATCAACTTTGTATTTTTGACCGAATAATTATGACTACAATCAAACAAATATTGATGGGTATTGTGGGAGCAGTAGTTTTAACTACTATTACGAAACCATCAAATGCAATTACCTTTACCATTGGAGGTACAACTGTTCCAGGGCAAGGTCAATTTTCCAGTTTGCCAGGAGTAACAACTATAGATTTTGAATCAGGTGCGCCGAGATCTGGTCATGTTATTTATTCTGCTCCTGGTTCTGACTTAAGAGTTATTTCAAGTAGTTTACCAAATCATTTTGCTCAGTATGGTGATAATTTTACAAAATATCTAAGAGTCGGCCCTTTGGGCAATACTTTAAGGAGTAATCCAGTTACAATCAGTTCTAACGAAGAACTTGATTATTTTAGTATGTATTGGGGGTCTATTGACCTTCACAATAGCGTTGCTTTCTACCAAGAAAATCAGCTACTTGCGTCTTTTACAGGTAAAGAGATTAGAGAGATTTCTGGTTTACGAAATGTATACGTTAATTTCTTTACTGAGGAAAATGAGTCTTTCGACCGAATCATTCTATCTTCCCCTCTGAAACCTTTTGAAACAGACAATCATGCTTACAGAGTTGCTTCTGAACCCGAACCTGATACCTCAGTTCCCGAACCTACTTCTGCAATAGCTTTATTCATATTTGGCGCTGTTGCTTATCGTTTGAGGAAAGGTTGATAATTTAGGTGTAGGGGTACACACATAAAATCTGCCAATAGTAGGGGCGGGTTTCCCTATTAAATTAATGATTTTTCACATTTGATTAGATAAACCCGCCCCCACACCAAGGATATAATGTACATTCGATTTTCTGTGTTATATCAAATCCGGTAGTATCGGTATAAAAAAGCAGAGAAATCGGCGAAAGTATCAAATTCCCTTGTAGGGACGTTGCATAACAAAAATGCGTTTTCCGTTCCGGAATGCTCCGCAAACATGTCGGGCAGCGATACGTCCCTACCATTAACCTCCCACAAACCCGGTTTCTTGTTACTCTAAAGCAAGCAGATTTAATATCAGTCCAGTAGTAGACTGACAAATCTAAAATGGTGCGTATTTATTTTGGGGCGGGTTTATTCGATCTAATGGTTAAACTCGTTAATTTTAATCTGGAACCCGCCCCTACTATTGCACTACTGGACTTTTGCCTTCCGCGTAGCGCTATACTTTACATCGACGCGCGGTTATGAGGAGAATCTAAATCTATCTCTGGACCAATTGGCACAATTTTAGTAGGATTAACCTTAGGATGACTGATATAATAATGCCGTTTAATATGGTCAAAATTACAAGTTTCTTTTACCCCTGGATGTTGATAAATATCCTTCAGATAATTCCCTAGATTTGGATATTCCCAAATATGGCGTAAATTACACTTGAAATGAACATAATAAACTGGATCAAAACGAAGCAAAGTAGTAAACATACAAATATCAGCTTCAGTTAGGCGATCGCCACACAAATAACGTTGTTTTGACAACACATCTTCCCAATTATCTAAAGCTGCAAATAAATCTTTTACTCCCTCATCATAAGCTAACTGAGAACCAGCAAAACCTGCTCGATAAACACCATTATTAATAGGTTGGTAAATCTTATCAATAGTTTCTTCAATCTTATCGTATAAATCTTCAGGACATAAATTTACATCATTTTTAGCAATACCAGTAAATTGAGTATCAAGCATCCGAATAATTTCACGGGATTCATTATTAACAATTTTACCTGTTTGTTTATCCCAAAGTACAGGTACAGTCACCCTACCACTATAATTTGAGTCTGCCTGAAGATAAAGTTGCCAAAGATAACTATTATTATTAATAGTATCAGGAATTGACCCTGGTTCATCAGTAAATTCCCAACTATTTTGGTCAATTACAGCACCTACAACCGACAAACCAATAGCATCTTCTAACCCCTTAAGTTTCCGCATAATAGCAGTTCGATGTGCCCAAGGACAAGCCCAAGAAATGTATAGATGATAACGTCCTGCTTCTGCCTGAAAGCCACTAGCTCCATCTGCTGTAATTTGATTCCGAAAAGTGGTCTGAGGCCGAATAAATCTACCTTGAGAATCTTCTTGTTCCCGTTCAGAAATCCACTTACCATCAATTAAAATACCTAAGCCCATGGTAACCTCCTAAAAGATAATCACATCATATCAATTAACTGTTAGTTTTCCTAGACTCTTTTCTCGCCTTTAATGACTCTAGATTTTTTTTGACAATAGCAATAGCTTCTTGGTTTCCCTCTTGGAGATATAATCCTCCTGCCTGTAATAAATTTGCTACACTTTCATCATCTTGACGTAGATTACCAAAAGCCAAACCTCGATTATGATAAGCTTCAGCAATATTAGAATTAGTTTGTATAGCTTCAGTAAAATTATTGATAGCTTGTTGATAATTTGCTACTCGAAAAGCCTCACATCCTTGTTGAAAGTTTACTGTTGCTTCTGGTGGGATTAATTCAGATTTTGATATGGGTTCTGTAAATAGGACAGAAATACTTCCTTGTCCACGATAAGCATATATCATTGCACCAATACCAATGCTAGTTATTAATCCAAAAAAGATTAACCAAGTCAGAAAATTTCCGATCTCCATAGAAATAATGATATAGTTGTAAGTACATTAAATCATAAAAATTAAAATTTTAATTAGAAATAACTTTATCTAGTAATTATTTCTTTTGGTGAGATATAGTAATCCTATTTAGGTTGCAATATTTTGGTAGCACTTAGGACTCAAGAGTATTAATTTACAAAGTTTTGAGCTGTTTTTAACTATTGTTAAAACTATCACGACCAATTTAGACTTGCTATATATATTTGAGATTTTAAGCAATAGGTCATTTCAGTTCTCAGTACCTCCTACTAAAGTAAAACAGTTGAAATAATTTTATTTTTTTTATTACCTTTAAAGGCGAGGATTTAAACTTAATTTCCTAGTAATTAGGAAAGACAAAAAATGTAAGAATTCAACAGTTTTACTCTCTAAAAAAATCAATATTATAAATTCTTCCCTCCTGACTCCTGTACGGGCGATTTCCGTTCCGGAATACTTTCCTTCGGAATGCTCTGCAAACGTAAACGCGTAATTAGGAGCATGACAAACGGAAATCGCCCCTACTGACTCCTGACTCCTAATAACAAGCACGCTGTAGAAATATTTTATGAAATTGGTATAACTTTTTGTGAATTATTCTTGACAAAAAAACATATTTTTATAAAAGGTAATGGTACATCGACTGAATAGACGGAAATTTTTAATCAATAACGCTATAGGTATAACCTCAGCTTTATTACTCAAAGCTTGCCAGAATCAGAAAAATTTAACACACAAAAAAAATACTGCTGATTTTCCCCAAAAAAACGAACCAGAAATCATCAAAGTCGGTATATTACATTCATTAACAGGCACAATGGCAATTAGTGAAAAAAACGTCGTAGATGCCGAATTATTAGCAATTGAAGAAATTAACAAATTAGGAGGTGTATTAGGAAAAATCATCGAACCAATTATAGAAGATGGAGCTTCAGATTGGCCAATGTTTGCCGAAAAAGCAACTAAATTAATTAAAGAAGATCGAGTAGTAACAGTATTTGGTTGTTGGACATCAGCTAGTAGAAAAGCTGTTTTACCTGTATTTGAGTCACAAAACCATTTGCTTTGGTATCCCCTACAATATGAAGGTCAAGAATGTTCTAAAAATGTATTTTACACAGGTGCAACACCAAATCAACAGATTGAACCTGCAGTTAAATGGCTATATGAAAATAAGGGTCAAAAATTTTTTTTAATTGGTTCTGACTATGTTTTTCCTCGGACAGCTAATGCTATAATTAGAGCCAAAATAACCAACCTTGGAGGAGAAATATTAGGAGAAAATTATATTCCTCTAGGCCGTAAAGAATTTAAAGAAATTATTGCAGAAATTATCGCCAAATTACCCAACGGTGGCGTGATATTCAATACTCTAAATGGTGACAGTAATATAGCATTTTTTAGAGAATTAAGTGCTGCTGGTTTAAGACCTAATAAATATCCCGTTATGTCTGTAAGTATTGGTGAAGCTGAGGTCAAAGAAATTGGCATAGAATATCTCATTGGTCATTATGCAGCCTGGAATTATTTTATGACTGTTGATACTCCAGAAAACCAAAAATTCATCCAAAAATTCCAAGACAAATATGGAAATAATCGAGTTATTAATGACCCAATGGAAGCTGCTTATATAATGGTCTATTTATGGAAACAAGCAGTTGAAAAAGCAGGTACAGCGAATGATTTAGAAAAAGTAAGTCAAGCTGCTTTAGGTCAAACTTTTAATGCACCTGAAGGAACAGTAAAAATGGAAAATAATCACCATATTTCTAAATATTTTAGAATCGGTGAAGTTAGAAATGATGGTTTATTTGAGATAATTTTTTCTACACCGGAAACTGTTAAACCAAAACCCTGGAATCAGTTATTACCTGAGACTAATGGTAGAATTTGTAACCATAGCGCTAGGGAATAGTATACTCTCAAAGAGTTGCAGGATTGATAAATGTCCTAACCTTAATGCGTAATATCAAATCCGATAGCATCACTATAATTAGATTGTTAATCTAGGAGTAGTAGGGGCGATTTCCTAACGGAATGCTCCGCAAACGCGAATCGCCCCTACAGGAGAAAAGAGAATTTAGAAACATTTGCTATTTAAGTGAAGATAAAATTTTTTTTATATCGAATTAAGCGGATTTAATATAACAGTATTATTGAACAAGAAATAATGTTTCAAGCCCCCGAATGCAAGAGAAAGTATTGAGATCGCGTCATATATTACTTTATAACTTGCCAAAAAACTAAGGTTTAAAGCCTTTCTTTTGAATGAGAGAAAAAGAAAAAAAATTTACTTTTAACCAATTGTCTTCTTTTTAAGAAGAGGTAATTAGGGTTTGCTGATTAAATTTAAAAGCATTTACAGATAAAGGTTTTAGGCTTTTTAAGTGGTGAAAAAGTACCAGATTTTAGCCGGATCAGGCTAAAAAAGTGAGTATCTTGGGTTTGGTAGGGGCATCCCAGTTAAGAG
>JBCDJM010000163.1:0-16572 GCA_038747755.1 Cyanobacteria bacterium P01_H01_bin.35 | reverse complement strand
TATAGGAATCCGATTTGAATATTGAAAAAAATTAGGTATTTGTAGGGGAGGCAAAAAGCGGTGTAGATTTTCTTCCCGCTTTATTGCCGTTGCGTTACGACGCTAGTCTAACGCACCAAAACCTATACATAATGGTGCGTTGCGCTCCGCGACAACACACCCTACGTATATTTCAGAAATCAAATAGTAATCCTATATAAGTCTCACATCTGATAAAAAAGCACTAAGTAAGTCGGCACAAATAAACTGAACTATGTCACTCAACGGTAAATTAGGTTAAACCCTTACTCCTACTCCCTATTCCCTATTCCCTATTCCCTATTCCCTATAAATACTTTTCTCGTCAAAACTAATTCTACCTGGACCAAAGGACGCCACCATTAAAAGTCCTCCGATTAATCCAAGATTTTTCATAAAGGCAATTTCTTGAGCAGGATCTATAAAAACATTATGAAAAATTAGAGTAGCTGGAATTAAAAATCCTACTAATGCAAGTGCCCCATAACGAGCTTTATAACCAACTAAAACAGATAATCCACCTATTAAAAGAACAATAATTGTTGGAATTAATAACCAACCTGGAACTCCTGAAGATTCCATATATTGTTGAGTACCTGCTCCTCCAAAAATTTTACCAAGACCAGATTTGATAAAAACGGCAGAGAGGAATATTCTGCCTAAAAGCGAAGTCCACGGCTGTAAATTGTTCATATTGCTCGATCAAAAAAATACTGTTTTCTTCAATCATTTTAATTGATGTTACCAAATTTTATTGATTAAATTTTAATTAAATCTTCAATCATCCCAGGAAATATTTAATTTATCATGATAAGTTTACTGAAATCAAAATAAATAACTTTTATTTTTTAGAGTTGTGAATAGGAATTTGGTAACTATCCTCCCTGGGGGAATAGGTTAGGTAGAATAATAGAATACCAATCTGAAATTCTTATCCCTGTTCATCATTCTTAGTAATTGCTGTTTCCTAATTCCCAGATATTTTACGCACAATCACGCTGAGGACTACTATATAATAAGTAGAAATATAATAGGCCAGAAATTGATGTTAATCACCTGGTCATCAAGTTGAGATTTTTAGAGCTTTGGTTTTATGAAAAAATTTGCTTTCTTAATATCTTTTGCTTCAGTTATTTTTACTAACAACTTAGCTTTTGCAGGAGAATATGGCGCTAAATGTCTCCATATAGCTAGTGGAAAAATGCAAGGATGTATAATTGTTGTGTCAACCAGACAAAATAATTTGGAAATGAATTTTAGGTCTGACAAATATCAAAATGATAATCTAAAGTTGACAGGTAATAAAATTGTTGAGATTTCCAGTGGGGAACACGCTCAAAAAAGAACTAAAGAAACTATTGGAGCAAGTTTACTTTTAGGTCCATTGGGAGCATTAGTTGGTTTTGCTAAGGAAAAACGGACTCAATTTGCAATTGAATATACAGATCCTCAGGGCAAAACAAATATCGCTTTGATTGATATTAAGACAAAAGATGGTGAGTCTTTAGGACAAGATTTAGAAAGTTTGACTGGTTTAAAAATTCGGACTACAGAAAATCCTCAATAATGAATTATGAATTTATAATTTAGATGTTAGAAGGAAAAGATTCAGCAGTTAAATTCTTACTTTAATTATTTTGATAAAACTAGAAAAAGTATTTAACTGATAACTGAGCTGAAGTTGTTAATTATTTTGTTGAAATTATGAAAAATAAATTAATTAGTTTTGTGTCTGCTTTTTCATTAGTTTTTCCTATTAATCTTGCCTTAGTAAGAACTCACGGTGCTTACTGTTTAATTCAGGATAGTGGGGAGTTAAAACCATGCGAAGTTACTATAGATACGGATGCTGGAACTCTAGATGCAGAGTTTAGGAAGGAAGAATTTCAAGATGGTAATTTTACTTTAAAAAAAGACGATATTACAGAAATTTCTACAGGACAATATGCTAAAAGTCAAGTAGAAAAAAGTGTTGCTAAAGGTCTTCTTTCTCCTATCGGTGGGATAATTAGTGCAATAGATAAACAAGCGAGAGTTCAAATAGCAATTCTTTATTGGGATAAGGAAAATAATCAAAATGTAACTATCGTTGATATCCGTAGTAGAGATGCTCTTTTGTTTAGAACTGACCTGGAACTTATGACTGGATTAAAAATCAAGAGATAAATTCAGAATTCTGAATTTAGAATTCTGAATTTAGAATCACCTCTCTTTCAAAGAAGAGGATTGATTCAAACAATTTTTTTTAAGCATTCAGCTATCATCTATTTATTTTGGAGCAGATAAAATTAATTGGGTAATTGAGAGAAAATTACTGCCAAATTAGGCTGCGTTCAACTTAGAAGCAATTATTCATTATTAGCTGATAACCTAATTTTTCTGTAAGAGGCTAGCTGAATGCTTACAATTTTTTTTGATGCTTAATCGGTTGATAATTATTGTGGAACTTGGAAATTTTAATCTGGAATAGACATGATTGTTTCTAACTGATTGAGACTGATAACAGCCAATAATAATAGAAATTATACCAGACTGACAAAATAGCGCTCGCCATCACCACCATTAAATTCATTTATTAATAAAAAAATAAACTTTAAAATAATCTAAATAATAGCCAACGATAGAACTAATAATTGATAAAATAAGGTATTATTTTTGCGAAAAATATGATAAATTAAAAAAAGCGGAAAAAATATATATTCTCTCCTAATATTCAGTTATTATTGACGTTAATTTTGATGATATAATTTGAGGATATAATTTATGACTCCAGAAACAATAGTTAAACAGTCTTTAGAAACACCTGGTGCATATACAACATTTAGTGCTGACAACTTCAACGCTTATGTAATGAACACTTATGGGCGTTTTCCCATTGCCCTCGAACGGGGAGAAGGCTGTCGCGTTTGGGATACTGAAGGAAAAGAATATTTAGATTTTGTTGCTGGAATTGCTACCTGCACTCTCGGTCACGCTCACCCAGTGATGATGGCAACAGTGTCAGAACAAATTAAAAGATTGCATCATGTATCTAATCTATACTATATCCCAGTTCAGGGAGAATTGGCACAGTGGTTAATACAACATTCCTGTGCTGACAAAGCATTTTTCTGTAATTCTGGAGCAGAAGCTAATGAAGGAGCAATCAAATTAGCTCGAAAATATGGTCACGAGAAGTTAAACATTGAAAATCCAACAATTTTGACCGCCCACGCTAGCTTTCATGGCAGAACTCTGGCAACTATTACCGCAACTGGGCAACCAAAATATCACAAAGGTTTTAGTCCTTTAATGCCAGGATTTTATTATGTACCCTACAATGATATTACTGCGATAGAAAATGCGATCGCTGGATTAGACAAAGACAAACGGCAAGTTGCAGCTATTATGCTAGAAGCACTCCAAGGAGAAGGCGGGGTGCGCCCTGGTGATGTAGCTTATTTCCAAAGAATTAGAGAAATTTGTAACGAGAAAGGTATTCTTTTAATATTAGATGAAGTACAAGTAGGAATGGGTCGCACTGGCAAACTTTGGGGATATGAAAATCTTGGCATTGAACCAGATATTTTCACTTCTGCTAAGGGGTTAGGAGGGGGTATCCCCATCGGTGCAATGTTATGCAAATCTCACTGTGATGTATTTGAACCTGGTAATCATGCTAGCACGTTTGGCGGAAATCCTTTTGCTTGTGCGGTAGCGTTAGCAGTTTGTCAGACTTTGGAACAAGAAAATTTATTGACAAATGTACAGCAGAGGGGAGAACAGTTGCAGGTAGGATTAAATGCTATTGCAGCTAAGTATTCTAACTTGTTTACGGAAGTGCGTGGTTGGGGTTTGATTAATGGTATGGAGTTAAATGCAGATGTAGAGTTGACTTCTATTGATATAGTCAAAGCTGCCATGAATGAGGGTTTGTTACTTGTGCCTGCTGGTCCAAAAGTTTTGCGGTTTGTGCCTCCACTAATAGTTACTGAAACTGAAGTAGCGGAAGCTATGGATGCTCTGGCAAGAGCGATCGCTAATGCTGAAGTCAGAAGTTAGAAGTAATTCCTGACTAAGTTTGAGTATTTATAAATCTGCTCTCCTATTTGCGTAATGCTATAAAATACTGTAGAGACGTTCCATGGAACGTCCCTACAAAGGTTGTGGTTTTTGCTGTTTGGTGTAGTAGGCCAAAACTATAACGTTAGAAATATTTAGAGAGCGGAAAGTTGGAAAGTTTACCAAAATAATGACTTATAAAATTAATCATAAATTAAAACGATTAAAAATATGGTTAGTAGTAGCAGGAGCGATCGCTATCTTCTCTATTTCCCTAAACACAATATTAACCCCTCCAACTTCAGTCACCGCCAAAACTACACCAGAAAAAAAAGAAGTTCGAGGAGTCTGGATAACTAACGTTAGTAGTAACGTATTATTCGCTCCATGGGCAATTAACCGCGCCCTCCGCCAACTTTCTCAACTCAATTTCAACACTGTTTATCCTGTAACTTGGAACCGAGGTAACACCTTTTACCCCAGTGATGTCGCCAAAAAAATCACAGGTCAACCTCAAGACCCAACTCTTACTACATTTCGTCTTGGTCGAGATGTACTCAGAGAAATATTTAAACAGTCTCATCGCCAAGGTTTACGAGTTATCCCTTGGTTTGAATATGGTTTCATGGCTCCCATAAACTCTTTATTAGTCAAACGTCATCCTCACTGGGTGACAACAAGTCTAGACAAAAATAGAAATTTTTCTGAGGGTTTCTTTGAATTAGAGTTAAAAGATTTGCTCCCAGAATCAGATGAAGAGTCTTTATTAACTCAACTGCAGCAGTCGCTCTCCATCTACAATGTTTGGCTTAACCCCATTCATCCCCAGGTGCAAAACTTTATTCAAGACCTAATATTAGAAGTTGTTAGAAAATACGATCTCGATGGCATTCAAATCGACGATCGCTTCGGAATGCCAGTACAATTGGGCTACGATCCGGTTACAGTTTACCTTTATCGAGAACAACATGAGGGCAAAATGCCTCCAGAAGATTTTACAGATCCAGAATGGATGCAATGGCGGGCAAATCAAATTACTGCCTTCATGGAAAGACTTTATAAATCTATCAAAGCTGTTAAACCTAACTGCATTGTGTCTGTATCTTCTAATCCTTATGATTTTGCCTACAAATTGTATCTACAAGACTGGCAAACTTGGATTGAGAGAGGCTTGGTAGATGAATTTATTTTGCAGGTGTATCGAGATGATTTATCTTCCTTTGTAGAAGAATTGGAGCAACCCTCAGTCAAAAAGGCTAAAAATCAAATTCCTTTTAGCATTGGTATTCTCACAGGGACTATGAAAACAACAATGAAAATTGAAAAAATTCAACAACAGGTAAAAGCAGTGCGCGATCGCAATTTTGCTGGAGTATCTTTTTTCTATTGGGAAACTTTATGGAGTTATATGACTCCAGACTCACCCCAAGAGCGGCGTGTTGAGTTTAAAAAAATGTTTCCTACTCCTGTATCTCGTCCAAGGGTGGGGAGTGTGGAGAGTGTGGGGAGCGTGGGAAGAGTGGGGAGTGTGGGGAGATGGGGAGATGGGGGGATGGGGAGATTGAAGTAATGATAGACATATATTAGACATCTCCGATAATCAAATCAGATCAAATTCCCTTGCTACGGTTCCTGAGAAATCGGAGTCATAAGAAACCGGTTTTTTGGGAGGTCAATCCCAGTATTGTAGAGCATTTGAGACAAACCAGGTTTCTCTGCTTTTTTACACCTATGCTACCAGATTTGATATCAATTATCCGACATGAATAATCAATTCTTTCCCCTACTCCCTACTCCCTACTCCCTACTCCCTATTTATTAATATTAAAGTTGCTAGAAAATTTATTTGATGTCACTCACCAAGTTATATTATCATCGCTCCTACGCCAAACCAAAAAAAATTGGATGGGGTTTTTGGTTGCAGTGGATATTTTTCACTGTTGTCGGTTTTTCCCTCAGCTTAATATATGTGGAAGTAGGTGTTAGACCTTATGTTGGGTCTTTATCAGGAGCTATTGGTGGTGCTGTGGTGGGATTAGCACAATGGTTAGTGTTGAGGAATCGGATTTTCCGCAGCAAATGGTGGGTGGTGGTGAGTATTGTGAGTTGGTTATTAATTGGGGCGAGTAGTTTGGGTGCTTTAGGTTGGATAGCTCCACGAACGGAGCAAATATTTCTGAGGTTGTTTCACGGATTTATTAATGGTGCTATTGTGGGAGGGATTTTGGGATTAGGTCAATGGTTTGTGTTGAGGAAGCAAATTTATCAGGAGGACTTGTGGGTGATTGCAAATATTATTGCTTGGGCAATTGGTTTGCCTCTGGGTTGGTTAGTCGGTGCTTTGGTTTATGCAGCGATCGGTTTATTTATTGCTGAGGTGATCGGTTTATTTGTAACGTGGTTTTTTGTGGCTGCCATTACAGGTATCGCTCTAATGCTTTTATATTCAAGTCGGTAGGTTAGTTATCAGTTATCATTAAGGGAGCAAGATGCTTCCACTATCCCTTTGACCAAAATAATTACGATCAATTACGATTACAATCCACTACCACTAAATGTTGTACTAATTCTATCAATTTTTTTTAAATTTCTAATAAAAATCCTGGCTTAACACTACCGTTCAAAGTCGCAATTCCCACTAAACCATCACGGGATTCAAAAATTAATTTAGCTGAAGATTTTTCTTGGGGAGAAATAACATTAAATACAGCACCATTGGTTAATTGATTTATCTTTTTTGCTTCTAATCCTCCTAACCAAATTTTTGCTTGATTACCTTTTACTTCTGTAACGACTCCATTAGCAACGGGATAGGAATTCTCGGTCAAATATACAGCTTGACTATCTAATTTAGTACCTGTCTTAACTTCATAAAATGGATTTTGTTGTAACCCGGATGGAATTTGTTTATTCGTATAAGCGATCGCCTGTTCTGGCGTACCTGTTTCTTGCCATAAATATTGTGTAAATAAATAGCTAAAAATTCCTGCATGAAAATCAAGAATTCTCACATCTTTCGCCGTTTGAAAAGGTTTAGCAGAGGCAAAAAATATTCCTTTTGCCACACCACTTTGATAACCTTTTATAAATTCATCTTTAGACATATCGAGCCGAGATAACCATTTTTCTTGATAAGCCTTTTCTTGGGAAGAAATTTCTATTTTATTTCCACCTTCACGGGAACGAACAGTAAAATCTCTAGTTGTCATTCCCGAAAAACAACTATCAAGAATTCCTGTGAAATTTTCTGTCTTCAAAGCTGATGTGAGTAGAAATAAAGTATGCCCCATAATATCATTAACTACACCACCAATATTGGGATTAGGAAAAGAAGCATCTACCGGAACTAATGTACCACTTAAACCACTACCATCCATCAAAGAAGTTTGGACAATAGGATTAGGATCTCTGACGCGGGAACCATGTCCAGAATAATGAAAAACTACCAGATATCCTGGTTTAGCTTGTTTAATTAAATGTTCTTCAAATGCTTCTAAAATTCCTTGGCGAGTTGCTTGTTCATCTGTCAAAATATAGATATCTTTTGGATTAAAACCAAAGCGATGAATTAGGAGATGACGTTGCATTTCAGTATCATTTACACAACCTCTTAATGGGGCTTTTTGATATTTATTAATTCCTACTAATAAAGCAAGTTTACGGGAGGTACTTTGAGCTAATACTTTACCATAATTTTCGGCTTGGGAGATAAATTTCAATTGACTTATACCAAGGGTAGCAAGCATTGAACTGGCAAATTGGAAAAAGTTACGGCGGGAGATGAGAGACATTTTAAATAATTTCTTTTTTTTTAGATTTTATGAAAATTATAGCAATCCTAAATTAAGTTATAACATTTTATTGTAGGGGTTTGGTCTCCAAACCCTCAAAGCTATATTTCAGCTAAAAAGATAGGTTGGGTAGAACAAAGTGAAACCCAACAAAGCTTTATTGATGTTGGGTTTCTTTATGATTGTTGGGTTTCGTCCCATGCTACGCAACCCTAACGGGAACAACCCAACCTACAGTTATTGTTAATTATTTTAATGCTTAAATCTCTAGAGAATTTTCTGTTAACCACTTCGATAGAGATTCTTGATTTTCTTCTCCACTTGCTAGGGCGTGTCATCATTCTTACAACTTCTGGTTCGGCAACTTCTAGCAAATAATTATTAACCAATAAAAAAGTTGCCATAACTGCAAAAGCTGTTCTTTTATTTCCATCAATAAAAGGATGATTTTTAGCTAGACTATAGCCATAAGCTGCAGCAAGTTCAAATAAATTTGCTTCACCATAAGTAAACAAATTTCGGGGTCTAGCTAAACTAGCAGAAAGTAAATTTTCATCTCTAATTCCTGGACTTCCTCCATGTTGAATAATTTGGTCTGCATGAATAGCTTTAGTAATAATTTCGTCTATCCAAATAGGTTCCTTCATGTAGCTAACTCTCGCAAAGCATTTTTATACTTTTCACTTATTTTTTGATAAGCATTCATCGCTTTTTCAAAATTAGCTTCCTCAGTTTTGTCGGTTTCTATTTCTGACTTTTCAGAATTTTCTGGTACAAGAATAAGAACTCGGACATTTGTAGGAGTATTTATTTCTAGAGGATGTTCTAAAATTAGATTTCCCGTATCATCAATTTTTCCGTTAATTTCTATTGCTTTCATTTTGTTATATAAATTATTTAGTGATTATTAAAACTATTCTAACATCAAAGTTTAAATGTAGGTTGGGTAGAACGACAGTGAAACCCAACATCCAAGTCTATTAAATTCCATAAAATACTGGATTATTTAGTAATTTGTTTAAAATATTCTAACATTTAAAGTTTAAATGTAGGTTGGGTAGAACGATAGTGAAACCCAACATCCAAGTCTATTAAATTCCATAAAATCATCGTCAAACAAAATAGATACCTATTCTTGTTGGGTTTCCTCCGTCAACCCAGCCTACTAATCTTTATCCTTCCTTTTTTTCTTACTTTTGACTTTTGACTTTTGACTTTTGAATTTATTTCCACTCTCCCTGCACAACAAATGGTGCCCAATAATAGGGTGCTTTCCACTGTTCTGAACTCAACATTTCTAACTGAGTTTTTCTCATTGCCTCCACAGGATTTTTGCCCGTTTCTAAGATTTTATGATAATAATTTTCCATTAATTCAGATGTCGAATTATCTGCAACTTTCCATAAACTTACTACTACTCTTTTCGCTCCCGCATACATAAATCCTCTGGTTAAACTTACTAATCCTTCTCCTCGAATTTTTTCTCCAATTCCTGTTTCACAAGCACTTAATACTACTAATTCCGCTGGCATTTCTAAGTTAAATATATCGTTTAATTGTAAAAAACCTGATGTTTCTTTGCCTGTTTCGTCATACAAAGAAAGCACTAATCCTGATAATTCTGGTTGACTTTCATTTAATAGTCCGTGGGTAGCTAAATGCACTATTTGATATTGGGATAAATCTGGATTTATTGCTGTTTCTCGATTGGCATCGAAGTCTAAAGATAGTTGTTCTAAATTGTCGGGAACTAATGCTAATATTGCTTCGGCTTCTTGACGGGTTCCTTCTAGACGATTGAATGATGAACCGATAAAATCTTCTATGGAACGTTTTAATGCCATTGTCGTTAAATTATTAGTTTCTGTTTCTTTTTTTGGTTGAGAAGCTGTTTGAAATCTAGGGTCGTTATCTGCAAATACTGGGTCGGCAATAACGGCTACTTTTTTGGGAGCGGGGGTTCTGCCTTTGACTTGTTCTCTGAGAATAGAAATACTTGAAGATGAGGGTAAGGTGACAATTTCATGGTTGACAATTAGGGGTTGATAATTGGTTTGATTTTGGTTTTCTGGTAATGGTAAAGCTGCAAAGGGAATTGCTTGTAATATTCCATCTCCTACTATTAATAGTCGTTTATTTTCTAATTTATTGACTACGGGCGACAATAAGATTTCACTTAATTGATTTCCCGTTTCTGGTACTGGAGAAAGGGAGATTATTTCTTCTCTAAATTGTCTGGCTAATTCTTCTATTTTTGCTCTTGGAGGTAGTTCATAACTACTAATTTCTGTGGGGGTTACTAACCATAAATAACTGGCTTCTTCTCCCAGAGAATATTGTAAAAGTATGGTGTCTTTGTCGATGACTTGTTGTTGAATTTCTGAGGCAGTCAGGGGGTCTGGATATTTGAGGTTGGCGTAACGAGGGCTGTTTTGTTTGATTTTTACTTCTAATTGTTGGAGTTGGTTGCTTAGGGTTTCAATTTGTTGTTGGAGTTCGTCGGGGTTGTATCCAGGGGTGTTGAGTTGTCGAGCTTGGTCTAATGTATTGAGTTTTTGCAGTAGTTGTTTTTCTTGGGCGAGGAGTTGGGGGTTGACTCCGGTTTTGATGTCTGCTCCTGATTCTGCTAGGATATCTAATAAGCTTCTGGCGCGACTGCGTTCGCTGGCGTTTAATGCTTTTCTGTCATAACCTTCGTCTGGGTTTTGTTTGTGGAGTTGCATTAGGAGGAGGATGTATAATTGATAGTGATTTTGAACTGTGGCAAAGTAAGATGTGCGGAGGTCTTGAGCAACTATTTTGGTGCGGAGGTCTTCGATTATTTCTAGGGATTTTTCTATGAATGTTAGGCTTTCGGTGAGTTTGCCTTGGTCTCGTTTGAGGTAAGCGATATTAGAGAGAGTCATAGCTTCCCTATTCAGGTTGCCTACTTGCCGATATATAGATAAAGCTTGCTGCAAGTAATTAAGTCCTTTCTGTTGTTCTCCTAAGTCACTGTACACAACAGCAAGATTCTGGAGAGAGTCTGCATTGTGCAACGCCAAATAAATACCTTTAGGGGTTCTATAGGTAAGGCTTGCTGGTAGTAATTGAGAGCCATTTGTTTTTCTCCTAAGCTATCGTAGACACGGCCAATATTATTGAGAGTCCTAGCCTCTCCTCGTTTATCGCCCACTTGCTGAGATAGAGGTAAAGCTTGATTGTAGAAAGTGAGTGCTTTTTGTTTTTCTCCTAAGCTATCGTAGACACGACCAATACCAAGGAGTGTAATTGCTTCCCTACTCAGGTTACCCGTTTTCCTAAATAGTAATAGCGCCTCTTCCCATTTAGTAATAGCTCCCTTCAGAGATTCTGCTGTTCCTCGATCAAATAATTCAAATCCTAACTTCAATAACCTTTCTGCTTCAGCATTGGCATCTGTCTGAGCAACAACTTCTCCCCCATTGACAATATTGGGCAACATTAATACAGGAAAACTGACATTAAATAACATCAGACTATTAACACTGAGAATAGACAACCATCTCTTAGGAGAAACCATAAATTTAACCCTTGCCTCACAACTAAAAATTTTCAATACTATTATATTTCTAGTTTCAAAGAAGATATGCAATTTTAGTTATCAGTTACTTAATTATGTCATTGCAAGGGGGACGGGAAAAGCAATTATTTGACTTTGTTCAACGTTAAACCCCCCATGGCAATCTTTTAAATCACCTAACTATTTGATTTCCAGAGTTAAAATTCCCGCCCCTTTATCTATAACTATTCGTACTGCATCTAACCAAAGAACACCTATTAATATTTCTGGTAAATTATCCCCTGCATGAACTGGAATTGTAAATTCTTGTTGGTCGATTATCATTCGACCTTCATAAATATCAAAATATGCCATCCCTTGAGCTGTACTTAACATTATATTTTGACTAATTTTCTCCCACCCTAAAGCTTCTATATCTTGAGTAGGAATTGCCAAATAACCTGTAGTAAATCCTGTGTCTAAAATCGCATCAACAGGAATAATTTCACCATTTTTAGCAATTAGTTCAATCTCAAATATTAGCTCTCATTCGTCTCCAAATATCCCAGAAATCATTTAGATTTTCCCACAAGCTCCTGTTTCATTAATCCGATAAATTACCAACTGACTTGTAGGGCAATATATCGTTACTCTTTTCATCAATTTTTTTAAGTCATTGTCAAGTAAATAATAACCACTTTCTGGTTCAATAGCAATCAACCAATTGTAATAATTTTTAATCAGTCGTGGTCGGATTTTTTCAAATATTTTAAAGCAGTTTTCTCCACGCTTTTTTCTTTCAATTGCTCGTCGTTCTAATTCTTCAGCAGAGATATAATTTGTAGAAAATATCCTATTTTTTTTCAAGCGAGAAGTTTTGATTAATTGTGTCATAATTTTTTTCCAGAATAACCCTACTATTGTAGTATTAAAATTATAATTAGTGATTTGTCAAATTTGCCAATATCTCCTTAACTCGTTCCGTTGCTGCTGCTAATAATTTGACTCAACTTCCCTGAAATTTTCAGCATTCATTTCCCATAAATGTTCTAAAATTATATTATTCTGAGGAATGCCTTGGTCAATTAAATCTTGAGTAATCCCCTGTTCTATACCATCATATTCAACATAAACTTTTCCCTCTCCTAAAGTAATATAAATAATATTTCCTCTAACTCGCTTGCCTCTGTTCCATCCCACTTGCATCAGGGCATAGCGTTCGCGTCAGCGGAACGGAGTTCTATCGCTCTGTTCATCAAAAACAGTATCCAATCTAATATCTCCATGAGAAGGACGTAATTTAGCATATTTTCCAATTACTTGTTTGACGATTTCTCTATAGGTCTTTGGGGTATCCATTGTAAAACCTCAACTTTTTCTAAATCTACAACTAACAATTTCATGGGCAAATTATTAATTACTAATTCACCAATAGATTCACTGAATATATTATTATAAGTAAAGCTACTAATAGCTAGATAAATTTCCCTAACTGGGTCAACTTCTTTGAGTAATAATTGGTAAAGAATGTACTGCCCAATAGCTTGTTCTAAATCTACTATTGGAGAATTACTTCTAAACTATTTTATTTCAATAGCAAGCTGGAAATTTCCTTGTTTAGCAGCAATCAAATTTCCATTATTAAACTCGTTACCCGTAGCAGCTAAGTCTATAAACAAAAATCTTTCACCATAAGAAATTACATAAGGGTCATCTGTAATTTCCCAACCATCTTTAATAATAGCTTTCTTAACTAAATTATGAATAGAATCTCTAGCAGGCATTTAAAATTAGGTTTCCTGATTTTTCAAATTTGCCAATATATCCCTAGCTCGTTCCGTTGCTGCTGGTAATTCTGCTGCGGTCAATTCCTCTAATTCTTGTTGTTATTCCCTAGATAATAATTGTTGATTATCCTGACTTTCGTGAAACTTATTCATTAACTGTTGAAGTTGCTCATCCTGCTTTCTCTCTAAAGGTAGTGAAGCGATTTGCTCCGCAACGCTAACGCGAACGCTGCTAAAATATCGGCAGGTTTTTGCTGTTGAAAATTTGTTCCGCTCTTAACAAGAGTAATTTCAACTCGCTTTCCCTCTGGTAAGTTTAGAGGTTTGATTAACCGCAATACTCCTTGTTCGTAAACTGCTTCTAGTATCATTTTTATTTATTATTTTTACTATAAATTCTATATTGGGGGCGGGTTTATATAAATCTTAGAGTAAGCATTAAAATTCTAGTTAAAACCCGCCCCTACTATATGCACCATTTTAGGTGTGTCACGCCACCACAGAAATTACATATTAACTACCAGCTACCGCTTCCACAGGTTGACTTTTTTGCGGATGTACTTTCTCTACATCACTTTGCAAAGCTGCATACAACCTATTTAAAGCGTTTACATAAGCTTCAGCAGATGCCACAATAATGTCAGTATTGGCAGAATGACCAGAATAAACTCGCCCTTCATGGCGCAACCGAATAGTCACTTCCCCAATAGCATCAATACCAGCAGTTACCGACTGCACGGTAAACTCAATTAAATCATTCGGCACATTCACTACTCGGTTAATTGCTTTGTAGACAGCATCCACAGGACCAGTACCAATGGCAGCATCAGTCAATTCTTCCCCATTGGGAGTACGAATACTAACTGTAGCTGTAGGACGAGAGCGATCGCCACAGGAAACTTGCACAAACTCCAAGCGGAATAGTTCGGGTGGTTGTCGAACCTCGCTATTAACAATAGATTCTAAATCCCAATCTGTGATTTCTTTCTTTTTGTCTGCTAACTCTTTGAACTTGAGAAATGCCTTATTAATTTCTTCGTCTGAAAGTTCAAACCCAAGTTCTTGCAAGCGAGTCTGGAAAGCGTGACGACCGGAAAGTTTGCCCAAGACTATCTGATTATCTGTCAACCCAATAGACTGAGCATCCATAATTTCATAAGTCAGTTTATTTTTAAGTACCCCATCTTGGTGAATACCTGACTCGTGAGCAAAAGCATTAGCACCAACAATAGCTTTGTTTGGTTGCACAAACATTCCTGTCAAATTAGAAACCAGACGAGATGTTTTGTAAATATGACGAGTATCAATATTAGTCAGCGGTGCTTCTGACTCTGGTGGGCGACCCAAAAATGGATTGAAATATTGTCGCCGAACGTGCAACCCCATAACCAACTCTTCCAAAGCAGCATTACCTGCACGTTCGCCAATACCATTAATAGTACATTCCAACTGACGAGCGCCATTTTTCACTGCTTCCAGGAAGTTAGCAACTGCCAAACCCAAGTCGTTGTGACCGTGAACTGAAATAATAGCTTGGTCAATATTCGGCACATTTTCCTTAATACCCCGGATCAGTGCCCCAAATTCAGCAGGAGTCGTATAACCTACAGTGTCAGGAATATTAACAGTAGTAGCTCCAGCAGCGATCGCCTTTTCCAATACCTGATAAAGAAATTCTGGGTCGGAGCGACCTGCATCTTCGGGAGAAAATTCTACATCGTCTACAAAGGTTTTAGCATAAGCCACCATTTCTGGAGCAATTTCTAATACTTCTGCTCTAGTTTTCTTGAGCTTATAGGCCAAGTGAATGTCGGAGGTGGCAATAAAAGTATGAATCCGTCCTTTAGCTGCTGGTTTAAGCGCTTTACCTGCTGCCTCAATATCTGCACGGGTTGTTCTTGCCAAACCACAAATAGTTGGGCCATCTTCTACACCTACTGTATCAGCAATTTTTTGTACTGCCTCAAAATCTCCTGGACTAGAGTATGGGAAACCAGCTTCAATTACATCTACTCCCAGGCGAGATAGTTGTCGAGCAATGGTTAATTTTTCATCTATATTGAGAGCTGCACCAGGAGATTGTTCTCCATCCCGGAGGGTAGTATCGAAAATAATAATTCGGTCTTGATTGGTGGTCATTGTTTTTTCCCTGTAGTTTAGAGGAATTAGCCTACAGCTTTTCCTATATCTTAAATTGTAAGTATTCAAGGGAATGGGGAACAAAAGGAAATTTGAATAATATTCTTTACTTCAACAGAAGAAAATTTTTCTTATAGCTAATTAATGAGACTTAATATTAGTTATAAGCTCTTAGCAAACTTGCCGATAGAAGTCGGGATTAGTATTGATAGATTGAGCAATATAGCGCTACGCGCTAGGGAGTAGGGAGTAGGGAATAGGGAGTAGCAGACTTTTCAAGGGTTCTAGGATTTAGAAATGTCAAGAGCCTTCATGCGTAGTGCTATAACTATCAAGAAAATTTAGTATTTATAGCCTCTTACTTGAGTAGAATATACTGATAACTGATAACTGACTTTCTTGTTCTTTCTTCCTTCTTGCTTTCCCCTACTCCCTACTCCCTACTTCCTATTCCCTATTCCTAATATTCTGCTTTTTCTATTTGGTCACGAATATTATTTAAGTCTACATATTGGTCTGTAGCATTGCGCAATTCTCTAGCAATCATTCCTTCTGTTGATACAACTGTAATATGAGTATTTTTAGACCGCAATAATTCAATAGCTCTTTCAAAATCTCCATCCCCACTAAACAAAACTACTTCATCATATTGGTCTACCGTATTAAACATATCTACAACAATTTCAATATCTAAATTAGCTTTTTGAGAATAGCGACCAGAAACATCATCATAATATTCTTTCAATATTTTAGTGCGTACTGTATAACCTAAACTAATTAAAGCGTCTCGGAATCCTCTTTGATCTTGCGGGTCTTTTAAACCTGTATACCAAAAAGCATTTATTAATTTTACTTCTGGTTTATTAAAGTATTCTAATACTCTTCTCGGGTCAAAAAACCAACCATTTTTTTGTTGAGCATAAAACATATTGTTACCGTCAACAAATATAGAAAGACGGTTCATGGAATTTTTCATAGAAACTTAAGTTTAATATTAGTTTTAGATAATTCAGACTAAATCCATTGCTATAGCAATATTTTTATTTAAACCTCGCCTTTAAGGGCGAGGTCTTTATGCAAGTCTGTTTAGTCTAGAAAAACTTACTGGAAATATAGAGGTATAAAGCCTCTCGATTCATCGAGAAAAAGCGGTCGTTTTCGGCTAAGAGCCGAAACGCCATATCCAATCGACCAAGAGAAGAAACAAATTCCTTTTAGCTAATTCTTCTCTTACAGAATAGGTAATTATTAATTATTAATTATTAATTATTAATTA
>JBCDJM010000162.1:0-16586 GCA_038747755.1 Cyanobacteria bacterium P01_H01_bin.35 | reverse complement strand
AGAGAAATAGAAGGTGCAACGTCCGAGGTCTCCACTTCCGAAAAATCCTCAGACTTCCTCTTACTTCCACAGCAAAATGATGAGGAATTTTCTAGAGAAATAGAAGGTGCAACGTCCGAGGTCTCCACTTCCGAAAAATCTTCAGACTTCCTCTTACTTCCTCCGCAAAATGATGAGGAATTTTCTACAGAAACAAAAGATGTAACTTCCGACTCCTACTATTCCGAAAAATCCTCAGACTTCCTCCAAATCCCGGAGCAAAATGGAGAGAAATTTTCTACAGAAACAGAAGATGTAACTGCCAACTTCTCCCCTTCCGAAAAAGACTCAGACTTCCTCTCAGCCCCGGAGCAAAATGAGGAGAAATTTGAAAATGATGAAAATTCTATATTTGCCAAACTAATTACTAATATAGATGGTTATCTTTGCGAATTAAAAGAAGCACAAATTCGCGATGGTTTACATATATTTGGTCAATCTCCTCAAGGTCAACAATTACGAGATTTAATCGTAGCGATCGCTCGTCATCCTAGTACCACTCGTTTAGGTTTAACTCGTGCTTTAGCTAAAGATTTAAACTTAGACTTTGACCCTCTCACCGACGATTTTTCGACAATTATTAATCGGAACTTATTAATAGATGGAAAATGTTGTCGTACCCTTGGTGATGCTGTTGAGTTACTCGAACAAAAAGCAGCTAATTTAGTCGAAAATTTAATTAACCAAAATATGATTAATTCTCCCTTTCCACAGACAAATAAAGAATTAGAATGGATTCGCCAAAATCTTCTACCTTCTCTGCAAAAAACCGACCAAGAAATTACCAACTTATTAATAGGATTAGACGGTAAGTATATCCCTAGTGGTTCGTCGGGCGCTCCGACAAGAGGTAGACCAGATGTTTTACCCACAGGCCGAAATTTTTACTCCGTAGATATTCGCGCCATTCCTACAGAAACTGCTTGGAGAATAGGGCAATTAGCAGCAGAAAATTTAATCGAAAGATACACTCAAGAAAATGGGGAATATCCTCAAACTTTAGGGTTATCAATATGGGGAACTTCTACCATGCGAACTGGTGGAGATGATATTGCTGAAGCGCTTGCTTTATTAGGAGTAAAACCAGTCTGGGATAGACCTTCTCGAAGAGTTATCGACTTTGAAATTTTGCCAGTTTCAATATTAGGAAGACCTCGTGTAGATGTAACTTTAAGAATTTCTGGTTTCTTCCGCGATGCTTTTCCTAATATTATCGATTTATTCGACCAAGCTGTTATTGCTGTAGCGAATTTAGATGAACCAGAAACAGAAAATCCTTTAGCTGCTCAAGTTAAAAAAGAAGTCAAATATTGGCAAGAATTAGGATTAACTGAAGTTCAGGCAAAAGCACGTTCTCAATACAGAATATTCGGTTCCAAACCAGGAGCTTATGGTGCAGGTTTACAAGGTTTAATCGAATCTCAAAATTGGCAAGACGATCGAGATTTAGCTAGAGCTTATATTAATTGGAGTAGCTATGCTTATACAGGAATTAATAATAGTTATAACCAGGAAGCAAGGGCGGTAAATTCTCCCGAAGCATTTTCCCAACGCCTCCAACAAATGCAGATAGTTTTGCATAATCAAGACAATAGAGAACATGACTTATTAGACTCCGATGATTATTATCAATTCCAAGGAGGAATGACTGTAGCAATTCGCGCTTTAACTGGCAAAAATCCTCATACTTATTTTGGAGATAATTCCATGCCAGAAAATCCTAAAGTTAGACAATTAAAAGAACAAATTGCTAGGGTTTATCGTTCCCGAGTTGTTAATCCTAAATGGATAGCTGGAGTGATGCGTCATGGTTATAAAGGAGCTTTTGAAATGGCAGCAACAATAGATTATTTATTTGCCTATGATGCGACGGCAAAATGTGTAGAAGATTTTATGTATCAAGGGGTAGCAGAAACTTATCTTTTTGATGAGAATATACAGTCATTTATTCAAGCAAAAAATCCTTGGGCATTGCGCGATATGGCAGAAAGATTATTAGAAGCAAATCAACGAGGTTTATGGCAGTCCGCTAATCAAAAAACTTTAGAAAAATTAAGGGCGATCGCTCTCGAAGCAGAAGGAATAATTGAGGCTAATAATTAGTAAAAAAATCTTAGATAGTCGGCAAATATTCAAAATTATAGACTCGTCTAATAAACAGATATATTTGCCAACTATACTAATTATGAGTATTAAATTATAATTGCTAAATGTGTAGCATATTTGAGATATAAAGTTGTCAAAAACTTTCTGAAAAAACTATCAATTCTGTTAACTTCATCTAAGCTTTTCAACTTCGATTTAAAATCAAGAATAATCACAAATCACAAGTATATCTAGTTATGAATTTCAAGTTAATAAAGCTGATAACTGATAACTGATAACTGATAACTGATAACTGTTAAGCTATTTGAAAAGAAAGTGTTATTTTGAAATTCTCACTTAGTATATTTAACTTGGAAATACAATGAAAATAGATTGGAACTTTCCCGAACCACGCTCAGGTATTAAAGGTGGTATTGACAAGTTTTTCGGCCCTGGAGCTACTCCTGTAGAGATAACTCTACAGTTAGTTGTACCGATATTTGCAGGTTCTGTTGCTGCATATTATGGTTATTTAGGTGAATTTGGATGGTCATTAACACAATACTTGGTTTGTTTTGTCATTGGGTTTGATATAGTAGGTGGGATAATCACTAACTCAACATCCAGTGGGAAGCGTTGGTATCACCGTGCTGGCCAAGGTTTCACAGAGCATATCTCTTTCATATTGCTTCATTTTGTCCAAATTACTACCATCGCTTGGCTCTACATGGACTTCGATTTTCTCTGGATCTTGACAGTGGGTGGGTATTTGGTTGTCGCTTCTACAGTAATTCTGATAATACCACTATATATTCAGCGCCCTGTTGGACTGACTCTATACAGTCTAGCCATTGTATTGTCAATTTATTTGTTAGAAATACCTGTAGGACTTGAATGGTTTATTCCTTTATTCTATCTAAAACTATTAGTAAGTCATATATTACGAGAAGAACCTTATAGACCAGATAATGAGATTAAAAAGGATAATGCCTAATTTTTAATTGATAATGAATAATGAATAATAGATAATTATTTTTGTTTCCCTTCGCGATATGTTCGTGGAGTATTCCATCAGGAAAAAGTGTTTGCGGAACGCCTTCCGCAATTATTAATTATTAATTCTTATGAGATGCTTTAAAGCGCATTGATGAATTATAAATCATCCATTGGTAAGGTACTGTTTTCTTCTACTTTTATGTTCCCTAAAACAAACTAATTTTACACATTATCAGTACGAAAATTACTACATTCAAATTCAACTAAGTCGTAAGCATTCAGCTATTAGCTATTAGCTATTAGCTCTTCCTACGGAATGCTGCGCAAACAGCTTTTTAATGAATAAAACACTTCTGCTATATTTTAACCAATTCAGGGAAATCTCTTAATTGCTTTTTCCTCCTTGAAAGGTAATTAAGCTGTTAATGTAGTTACGACCCAAGAGGCTAGCTGACCGCTGACCGCTTAATGCTTAAACTAAATCTATAACCTTTTTAAAATAGGGATTAATTTTTCATTTAATGCCTTATATCCTGCCCGATTAAGATGAAGGAAATCTCTACTATATTCTTCCCTAACTTTTCCTTGTTGAGTTACTAAAATATCTGCTGTATCAAAAATTATTACATCTTCGTTTTCCAATGAATAAATAAAATCATTTACTTCTTTAATTCCTGTAATTACTATATCCGGCGACCAAAAAATTTTTCTCTCAAAAGGTACTTCTGCCAGAGGAAAAATAGTTGTCATAACTACAATAGCACCAAGCTGACGAGACTGACTCACAATTTCTTTGATATTTGATTTACACTCAGAAATAATAGTCTCTTTATCTTCAGGAAATATAGGTATTCTGTATAAATCATTGACGCCAACTTGAACTATTACAACATCTGGAGACAAAGGTTTAAGATGTCTATTTAATCTTCCTAAAACTTGCCCTGTAGTTTGACCAGAAATACCTCTATCAATAAAATTAAAATCATCAAAACCTTCAGGTGACTTCCAAGCACGAGCGCGAGAATCTCCCAAAAAAATTATATTCTTTTGTTGGGAATTTCCAATTTCTTCAGGATTAAGACCGAGGGGATAATAATTTATAGCAAGTGGATTTAATTGCAGGTAATTTAATTTTAAATAAAAATTTCTACTTCTGTTAAAAAAGAGGAAATTAAGCCATAGTGAAACTAATATAATTATTGACAAACATGAAATTATTATTTTGTTTTTCTTCATAATCAAAATTTTCTTAAACCTCAAGTAAAATTAATACTACCAAAAATTATTCAGATTCAACAAGAAGACTGATTTTACCTAGAAAAAAGATACACTATTTTCATCCTAATAAAATAAGTATAGTCTGATTTATCCATAGTTTTAGTAACTATCTTATATAGAATCAGGGTAATTAGTTATCGTATTGTGGAGGAGTCAGAAGTTAGGAGTTAGGGGTTAGGAGAAATATTGGATTTTAACTATTAAATTATATAATTCCTATTCAATAGAAAACTTGTCTTAATAAAGAAGTAGTTTTGCAATTACTGTACAGCCTTATTTTATAGTGTAATATAAAAAAACTCAAATAATTTCAGTCAAATTTTATCACTGCTACATCTGCTTCATCAAATATTGCTAGAGAGTATTTTGAGATAAAATTAGTGGTTATTAAGGATAGAAATATCGTAATCAATTTACGCTAATTTTGGTCTAATTTAACAAAATATTTAACTCTTTTAAAATAGGCGTTAATTTTTCATTCAAAGCCTCATATCCCACCCTATTAATATCAAGTAAATCTATCCTATATTCTCTCCTAACTTTTCCTTGCTCAAATGATTAGTTGGTTCTTCTCCATAATTCAAAAACGCTAAAATCAAAGTTAAACTTAAAGTAATCATTCGGCCATCAGTTAACCTTATATTATGTCCTGATAATAAGCGGTCAAAAAATTTTTGGTTTGATTGTAACTATTTAAACAGACATAATATTACTTCTCCCGTATTCCCCACTCTCCTACTTCCCTACTTAATAAAATGAGGCAAAAATGACAAAAATCTCACCTAGAGAAAAAAAGACAATTTCTATTCCCCCTCTAGAAAATGGAGATAGTCTCAGTTCTTTAGAATTTGAGCAACGCTATAGTGCTATGCCACATATTAAAAGGAGAGGCTTTATCTTTAATTTTTTGTTATAAGGTTAAAGGATTAATAAATGCTGTTTGAGGAGAATTTCTGTAGAACCCCTAAGCGTATCTCTATAAAATAGGTTTGAGGGAGAATTAATTGATAAAAAATGGGTAATAATTGATTTGATGATGGGAGTTTGGTAAATATCTAATACACCTCATCTCCCTATCTCTTCCCACTCCCTACTCCCCTACTCCCTTACTCTCAATTTATCATTTAAAATAGATCCTTTCAGGGGTTCTATAGTATAAACTTGGTCATAAATCACTTCTGACTTCTAACTTCTGACTTCTGACTTCCTAAGTGGTTAGTCCATAGTGAAAGGTACTATAATCTACCACAAATATTATATGTAGATTTGGAGGGTAGTCTCGGTGACAAAAACCCATTCATCCGATGCCACTCCTGAATATAGGTGGCAAGAAAATATAAAAAATAAATTTAACCGTAGTAGATGGAAGTCTAATCTGCTACAACGTTCTACAGTAACCATAACTTTACTTACCCTAACTGTTGGATGTATACCCACTCAACAGTTTCAAAGCAAAATATCTCCCACCTTAGAGAAAAATTATATCTCAATTAATAATTGCGATTTAACTTCCAGCAAAGAAAATAACCCCCAAATTTCTCTCGTTTCTCAAAATGCAAATTCTACTCAATGTGCTAGTATCGATCCATTTAGTCAAGCAGTGAGGTTTGCCACAAAAGCCGCAAACTTAGCTCAGTCTGCGAGAACTAAACAACAGTGGGATAGAGTAGCACAAGAGTGGGTACAAGCAGTAGCTTGGATGCAGGCAGTACCACCGGGAAACCCCAGACGTGCTTTTGCCGAAAGAAAGGTTGTTGAGTATATGAGAAACCTAGCTTATTCCCAACAACAAGCTGCTTCTGCTCCCTCTCAGTTTAACCCCGTTTCTTTCAATAGTAATATTCTAGATACCCAATTAGAACTTTATCTGTCTTATGTTGCCACTGTTGGTACGCCAGATATTTTAATTGTCGGGAGTTCCCGCGCTTTATATGGAGTCGATCCTCAACAATTACAACAATATTTAGTTAATAAAGGTTATCCTCGGTTAAATATTTTTAACTTTGGTATTAATGGTGCTACTGCTCAAGTAGTAGACTTTCAACTACGACAACTTTTAAATTCTAATCAACTGCCAAAATTAATTATCTGGGCAGATGGAGTCCGAGCATTTAATAGTGGGCGAGTGGATCGAACTTATAATTCTATTGTTGCTTCTGAGGGAAAAAGATTACTACTTTCTGGAGTTCGCCCCCAGTTACCTCAAGCTCAGTCTAACTTTGCTTCTACCTGTTATCAGTTTCCCAAACCTTTGAATATATTTTCTCCTACTCCCAACTTTCCTGGGGAGACAATAGAAGTTAACTATAACCCTATTCAACCAAATAACTATACAAAATATTCCTATAAACCCATAAAGTCAACTTCCTCAAACTCAACCCCCAATACCCAATACTCAACTCAACCTGTACAAACAATAGCGATCGCCAATGCTGCTGATGCTATTGATGCAAATGGTTTTCTCGCAGTAGATGGGCAGTTTAACCCTTCCTATTATTATCAAAGAAAACCTTATGTGGCAGGACTTTACGATGGGGACTATGCTCGTTTTTATCTTGGAGGTAATCAGGGAACTGCTTTAAATTCTGTTGTCAATTTTACTAAATCTCGAAATATTCCTTTAATTTTTGTTAATTTGCCTCTATCTGATAGTTATTTAGACTCTGTACGTTGGTCTGCGGAAGAAGAATTTCATGGGTGGATGCAACGACTAGCTCAAGAGAATGGCTTTAGGTTCCTAAATTTTAATTTATATCAACCCCAACTAGCTAAAAATCAATATTTCTTTGACCCCAGTCATCTTAACCGTTCTGGTGCAGGTGCTGTAGCTCGTTATCTTGCTGCTAGTGCTGGAATTTCTTGGCCACGTTAAAAAAGGTCAGGAGTCAGGAGTCAGGAGTTATAGTCGTTATATTACACCAATTCCCATGGATTATTGCTATGCTTGGGCAATACTTCAGTTATTAACTAATCAGCACAATCATAATTATTTTTTTGCTGATTTTATCTAGTTTAATGTTAATTATTCTTATGTTTTCTTCTCTGTACGGACGTATCGCTGCGCGACATGAAACGCATTTTTGTTATGCAACGTCCCTACCTACTCCCCTAATCTCACGCTCCCCCGCTCCTAAGACTTTTTCAACAAACCCTATTTAGCTTTCACCAATTCCACAGGCAACCGCTTCAACGAAAGTCGCTCATTTTTCATATCCACAAAAATAGTGTCACCATCATTAAACTCACTCTGCAAAATAGCTCGGTAAGGAACGGAATATATAATTTGGAAAAAGATACAATACCTATATTTTTCCTATGTTTCTCAACTCGTTTAATTAGTTTTTTCAATTTGCCACGATTAAATTAAGATATCTTAGAATATTATCTAATAATTGACTTAATCTGAGTCCAATTTTAGGAGTAGAAAGTTATGGAACCTATCACTATTGTAATGGCGCTAGCTGCTGTATTAGGAACAAAAGCTTTGGAAAAAACAGGAGAAAATATTGGGCAGGTGGTCTGGGATAAAAGTTCTAAGTTGATGAAATATCTGAAACAAGAATCTCCTAGTGCTATAGCTGCTATTGAACAAGCTTCAGAGCAACCTTTGGATTATGGCCAGGCAGTTTTGGAAATGCAGGAAGCAGCAGCTAATCCTGATGTGGCGCAAACAATACAGGAGTTAGCAGCGGCAGTAGAAGAAAATCCTCATCCAAAGTTGACTGAGGTTGTCGAAGAAATTAGAGAAGCATTAAAGTCTCAGCAGTCATCTATTCATAATGAAAATAAATCAAAGTTACAGGAAAAAGGTTTTATTAATCAGGGTGTTCAACATATTCAAGGTGGTCAAAATCTAGCTGACTAATTTATCTAATTAAAATTATCTGAACAATGGAATCACCAAATATTCACAATCAAAACCAGGGAAAATTACAGGAAAAGGGTTTTATTAATCAAGGAAATCAATTTTTTCAAGGAAATCAATATATTACTGTCAATCAAAATTCTAGTGGTGAAACTGAAATCAAGGTAGACTGGCGTTTTGCCTGCCAAGATATGCTGAATAATCAACTAACCAGTAATTCCCTATTTCACGATGGTGAGGAGGCAAAAAAACGACGGGAACAAATTTATGTCCCATTAGCACTGGTGGAACGGAAAAAGTCTGAGAAACACGAACAAGATGAATTATCGCCGGAACAGGGAACCAAACTTTATGAACCCCAATATGAGGAAAAGCAAAAGTTTACCCATGATACTTTCTTGGAGAATATTCTCCGGCAAAAGCAGGGCAAAACTCAAGGCCAGAGAATAGCTTTAATTGGGGAACCGGGGGCAGGCAAAACTACTCTGTTGCAAACTATTGGGAATTGGATATTGCAGCAAGGGTTGGGTTTGCCTGTGTGGGTTTCTTTGGCAGATTTGACTCTAGACGGGAATTTGACGAGTCTTGAGGATTATTTGCTCAATTCTTGGCTGCCTTTTTCTCCAGATAAGCGCCAGAAGGTGGAAGATAATTTTACCGAACAATTTCAACAGAAGCGAGTCTGGTTGTTGTTGGATGGGGTAGATGAAATTGCTACTTCTGGCAGTCAGACTTTGCAAAATATTTCTCGTCAACTTTCGGGATGGGTGGGTAAAGCGCAGGTGGTGTTGACTTGTCGTCTGAATGTTTGGCAGGCGGATGTGAATGCTTTGTCTGATTTTGAGACTTTTCGGTTGTTGGATTTTGATTATCCTCACCAGGTGCATCAGTTTATTGATAATTGGTTCGATCCCCCCCAACCCCCCTTGGTAAGGGGGGAGCAAGAGCAAGAGCAAGACTTTGTAAGGGGTGAGAATAGTAAGGGCGATCGCTTAAAGGTGGAATTGGGTAAAGAGGAAAAAGCGCGGGTGCGAGATTTGGTGCAAAATCCTTTGCGGTTGGCGCTGTTGTGTCGGAGTTGGCAGTTCTATGAGGGAAGTTTGCCCGAAACGAAGGCGGAATTGTATGGTCAGTTTGTGGAGCAGTTTTATCGGTGGAAGTCCGATCGCTTTCCAATTAAGGAAAGTAAGCGACGGGAATTAAATTTGGCGTTGGGTAGGTTGGCGAAAGAGGATATTGATTCTAGTGGGAGTCGTTTTCGGTTGCGTCAGGATTTTATTGAGAAGAGGTTGGGGGATGCTGATGATAAAAATTCTCTGTTTGATCTGGCGTTGCAAATTGGATGGTTGAATAATGTGGGGGTGGCAGCAGAGTCACCGACGAAAAAGGTGTATGCTTTTCTTCATGCCACGTTTGAGGAATATTTTGCTGCTCTGGCGATCGATGATTGGGATTTTTTCTTGCCTCGCAAACACAAGAAAAAGCCAGTGAAGGGGAGACGTTATCGAATTTTTGAGCCGCAGTGGAAGCAGGTGATTTTGTTGTGGTTGGGGCGAGAGGATGTGGAGGAGGAAGAGAAGGAGGGGTTTATTAAGGCTTTAACTGAGTTTAAGGATGGGTGTGGCAACTTTTTGATTCAAAAAAAAATATATAGGGGCTTTTATGGATACCGGGCTTATTTTTTGGCTGCTGCTGGAATTGGTGAATTTCGCAACTACACCAAAACAGATAAAATAGTTGAAAAAATAGTTGACTGGGGTTTTAACGACCGCTTCCCGGCAATAGGGGTAAAATTCAGAAATGTTTTACCAGAGACTCAAAGGAAGAAAGCCATTGATAGTTTGGTACATTTGTTGGGGTCTACTTCTGATAATTGGACTCGTATGCAAGCAGCAGAAAGCTTAGGGAAAATTGACCCTGGCAATCAGAAAGCCATTGATAGTTTAGTACATTTGTTGAGGTCTACTGCTGATGATGATACTCTCAGGAGAGCAGCAGAAAGCTTAAGAAAAATTGGCACAGCCAATCAGAAAGCCATTGATAGTTTGGTACATTTGTTGGGGTCTACTGCTGATGATGATATTCGCTGGCAAGTAGCAGAAAACTTATGGAAAATTGACCCCAGCAATCAGAAAGCCATTGATGGTTTGGTGCATTTGTTAGAATCAACTTCAGATCCTTATACTCTCAGGAGAGCAGCAGAAAGTCTATGGAAAATTGACCCCGGCAATCAGAAAGCCATTAATGGTTTGGTGCATTTGTTAGAATCAAATTCAGATCATGATACTCTCAGGAGAGCAGCAGAAAGCTTAGGGAAAATTGACCCCGGCAATCAGAAAGCCATTAATGGTTTGGTGCATTTGTTAGAATCAACTTCAGATCATGATACTCTCAGGAAAGCAGCATCAAGTTTAGAGGAAGTTGGCACGTGTAATCAGAATGCGATTGATAGTTTGGTGCATTTATTAGAGTCAAATTCAGATCATGATACTTGTAGGCAAGCAGCAGAAAGCTTAGGGAAAATTGACCCCGGAAATCAGAAAGCCATTGATAGTTTGGTGCATTTATTAGAGTCAAATTCAGATCTTTATGCTCACAGGCAAGCAGCAGAAAGCTTAGGGAAAATTGACCCCGGCAATCAGAAAGCCATTGATGCTTTGGTACATTTGGTGGGGTCTACTTCAGATCATTATACTCGCTTGCAAGCAGTAGTAAGTTTAGGGAAAATTGGCACAGGCAATCAGAAAGCCATTGATGCTTTGGTACATTTGGTGGGGTCTACTTCAAATCATTATACTCGCTGGCAAGCAGTAGTAAGTTTAGGGAAAATTGGCACAGGTAATCAGAAAGCCATTGATGCTTTGGTACATTTAGTGGGGTCTACTGCTGATGATGATATTTGCTGGCAAGCAGTAGCAAGCTTAGAGAAAATCGACCCCGGCAATCAGAAAGTCATTGATGGTTGGGTGCATTTGTTGAGGTCTATTTCAAATTCAGATCTTTATGCTCACAGGCAAGCAGCAAAAAGCTTAGGGAAAATCAACCCCAGCAATGAGAAAGCTATTTATAGTTTGGTGCATTTGTTGAGATCGACTTCAGATCCTGAGACTTGCAGGTTAGCAGTAGAAAGTTTAGACAAAATTTTAGCAGAAGAGCAGATTGTAGAAGTCTCCATATCCTTATTAAAAAACTCCTTATCAGTCATAGGCTACCTAATTAGCAAGAATTGCTTCAACAAATCTTACCAAATAATCTGGAATTTTGCCCAGACTCTCTCCTACCCAGAATTTTATCAAGCTTGGCATCCGCCATTTCGATTAAAAAAACCTCGTTGGTTGTTTTGGTAGCTATACTTTCTTTTAGGATTAATCGTAGTATTTATACTCACCTAATATGACAGCAGTGTTTCGATAAACTTTAGAGCAGTTTCCTATGATTTCCAACTTAATTGAACGTCTAATATTTGCTTCTCGTCCCATGAATAGTCAAGATTGGTTAGTGGTAGGAGTAACATTGTTAATTTATGGAGCGATCGCTTTACCATTAGGTTTTAATTCTGGATTTTTACGAGTTAGTCAAAGCTTTCGTAATTTCAAAGAATTATTTCAGGGGTTGGTAGCGGTGTTTTTTATGCCATCTCTAATAGAAGAGTCGATATTTAGAGTTTTGTTATTGCCTCATCCCACCGAGAAAATTTCAACTATTATGTGGTGTTTTTGGGCAGCATTAAGTTTATTCTTATTTATTATTTATCATCCAATAAATGCTCTAACTTTCCATCCCCAGGGAAACCCAACTTTTATGAAACCAATTTTTTTGACATTGACAGGAATTTTAGGTTTAGGATGTACAGTAGCTTATCAATTAACTGGTTGTTTGTGGGTTCCAGTAATTATTCATTGGGCAGTAGTTGTGATTTGGCAATATTGGTTAGGTGGTAAAGAAAAATTGTATGGGAATAACTAATATTATAAAATTAGATATATTTACTAACAAAAGCTTCAGGAGTTAGACACTCAAACTCTCCAGTTTTTTCGACAATAGCCTTAACTAATTTATAGTTAGCCGACACAAAACATTGAGCCTTACCTGTTTTAGCAGTTAAATAAACTCCCGCATCCTCTCTAGGAATATTACCTAAATTCTCAATTATTTCTAGTTCATTTTCATCCAGTAGAACATAACAAACTTGAAAATTTTGCCAAATTTTATCGATTATTTCTCCACTCCAATCTTTATTTCGCAGACGTTTCGCCACTCGCAAAATTTCTTCAAGCAATATTTCGGAAATTACAACTTCAATTAACGAAGATTGTTTCATGCCTAAACCAGCCCATTGAAGACATCTAAACTCATCACTTTCTGGAGCAGCGAAACCAATAATATAAACATTAGTATCAAAAAATATACGACTAGGAGAAATAGTCATTTTTTTATTTAAAAGTATTATCAAATTTAATAAAGTTAGTGACGTTCTTGTGAAATTTCCTGTCTCACTTCTCGTACTAAATTCACTATATCCTCTCTTGATTGATATCCTGCCTCTGCTAAATCTTTAGCAAATTCTGATTGTAACTTTTCTATAGGCATTAAAGAATATTGAGCAGATTTATTTTTCCTAAGTTCAACTATCATTTTTTCAATTAAACTAATCTGTTCAGAAACTGGAAGTTGTTTAGCTAAATTAAAAACTTGTTCTAACATAATAATATTCCCTAAACTAGTGAGTAGTAGTTGGTAATTGCATAAGTTTATTTTTTCAGACTTGAGTCATCTAAGGTCTAAACTAATGTAAAGCAAAGATTAAGCCAATACTCTGTCTTAATCTTCGGTATGTTCGGTGGGTTACGGCGGATAGTTTAAAAATCTAGTGAGAGACAAATATTTATTGCCGCCTAACCCACCCTACGCGCTATAAAATCTTACTTTTGACTTTTGACTTTTGACTTTTGACTTCACTTCGCTTTCACCAAATCTACACCCAACCGTTTCAACGAAAGTCGCTCATTTTCCACATCCACAAAAATAGTATCACCATCATTAAACTCACTCCGCAAAATACTTTTAGCAATTTGCGTTTCCAACTCCCGTTGAATTGCCCGCTTTAAAGGACGAGCTCCATAAACTGCCTGTAATGGTCGCGCTTGTTCGCGGTCATACTCAGTTTCTAAAGGCATCACTCTATCAGGAGAGTACCCAGCTTCTGCTAAAAAATCAATAGCAGCATCAGCAAGTTTTAATGACATCTTACGTTCAGCTAACCGTTTCTCTAAACGCACAATTTGTAACTGTACAATTTGTCGTAACTGTTCTTTCTGCAACCCATGAAAAATAATAGTTTCATCAATACGGTTGAGAAACTCTGGGCGGAAAGCAGTACGCAACTCTTTCATAACCCTATGCTGCATTTGCTCATAGTCATCAGTGACATCCAAGATATATTCAGAACCGATATTACTCGTCATAATAATCACGCTATTCTTAAAATCAACAGTGTGGCCTTGAGCATCAGTAACCCGACCATCATCCAATATTTGCAACATAATATTAAACACATCCGGGTGCGCTTTTTCAATTTCATCAAACAAAATTACCGTATACGGGCGACGGCGAATAGCTTCAGTTAGCTGACCTCCTTCATCATAACCCACATATCCAGGAGGTGCGCCAATTAAACGAGAGACAGCGTGTTTTTCCATGTACTCAGACATATCTATACGCACTATTGCATCTTCGGTGTCAAATAAATATGCTGCCAATGCTTTTCCTAATTCTGTTTTTCCCACACCAGTTGGACCAAGGAAAATGAAACTAGCAACTGGACGGTTGGGGTCTGCTAAACCTGCACGCGATCGCTGAATAGCATCAGCAACAGCAGTCACCGCTTCATCCTGACCAATAACTCGCTGATGCAACTCTGCTTCCAGATGCAGCAGTTTTTCTTTTTCCGACTCTACTAATTTGCTGATAGGAATACCAGTCCACTTAGAAATAATCTCAGCAATATCAGCTTCTGTAACCTCTTCCCGCAACAAAGTCTGACCGCTAGTTTGAGTTGCTTCCAGTTTTGCTTCTGCTTCCTCTACTTGTTTTTGCAAGTTAATCAATTTACCGTATTTCAATTCAGCAGCACGGTTGAGGTCATAATTTCGTTCTGCTTGTTGAATCTCAATATTGACTTTATCAATTTCTTCTTTGAAAGTTTGAATTTTGCCAATGATACCTTTTTCTGATTCCCACTGGGCATTAAGAGCGCGTTGCCCTTCTTTCAAATTTGCTAAATCTTTTTCTAGTCTCTCTAACCTTTCTTTAGAAGCAGCATCACTTTCTTTTTGTAGTGATAATTTCTCCATTTCTAGTTGCAAAATTTTGCGGTCAATTTCATCAAGTTCCTCTGGTTTGGAGGTGATTTCCATTTTCAGTTTAGCTGCTGCTTCATCCACCAAGTCGATCGCCTTATCTGGGAGGAAGCGATCGCTAATATATCGAGTAGATAATGTGGCAGCAGCGACTAAAGCACTATCAGAAATTTTCACACCATGATGTAGTTCATAGCGTTCTTTGAGACCGCGTAAAATTGAGATAGCATCTTCTACACTGGGTTGATCGACATAAACTTGTTGGAAACGACGTTCTAAGGCAGCATCTTTTTCAATGTATTTGCGGTACTCATCCAGAGTTGTCGCCCCAATACACCTAAGTTCACCCCTAGCTAACATGGGTTTGAGTAAATTCCCAGCATCCATCGATCCTTGAGTTGCACCTGCTCCGACAACGGTGTGAATTTCATCTATGAATAAGATAATTTTACCGTCTGAGTCGGTAACTTCTTTGAGAACAGCTTTCAGACGTTCTTCAAATTCTCCTCTAAATTTGGCCCCAGCAATTAATGCACCCATATCTAAAGCGATGAGTTGTCGGTCTTTCAAAGACTGGGGAACATCTCCGGCGATGATCCGTTGGGCTAAACCTTCAGCGATCGCTGTTTTGCCAACTCCAGGTTCACCTATTAATACAGGATTATTTTTAGTACGACGACTGAGTATTTGAATAGTGCGTCGAATTTCGTCATCGCGTCCAATAACAGGGTCTAGTTTACCTTCACGAGCAAATTCTGTCAAGTCACGACCGTATTTTTCCAGCGCTTCGTATTTGCCTTCTGGATTTTTATCTGTTACTTTGTTATTACCTCTAACTTGAGAAATTGTTTCTTTGAGCTTTGCTTCATCTAATTTAAACTCTTTATAGAGATTTTTACCAAAGCGATCGTCTTTTAAGTAAGCTAGTATGAGATGTTCGATGGAGATATATTCGTCTGTGTATTCTTGGCGATATTTTTCAGCATTGTCTAATAAGGTATCCAGACTGCGACCTAAGTAAATATTATTGGGTGTATTTTTGACTTTTGCTTGACGGTTAATAAAAGTGTCTGTCTGTTCTTGTAGTTTTGCTGTTGAAACACCTGCTTTGTTAAATAGACTTGTTGCTAGTCCATTTTGTTCTAACAAAGCTTTCATTAGATGTTCACTTTCAATTTGTTGATGTTGGGAAGTTTTAGCAATGTCAGGAGTGCGGGATATTGCTTCCCAAGCTTTTTCTGTAAATTGGTTAGGATTATTTGGTTGCATAATTGTTTGTTTTTTTGATTTTTTTATATATGTTTTTGTTTAATTTTAACTTGTATATCTGAATAAATTTTAGTAGAAAAAACCGTTATTTTTTATTGGGTATTTACCATTGGGTATAACCTGAATGAAATTCAACTAATTTTCTTTTCTCCTAGCATCTTTCCCGAATCAAATACTGGTCATATCATTACTTGTTCTGGAAACCAAAAAGTAAATGTCGAACCTTTTCCACATATACTTTCCACATCAATTTTTGCCCCCATGACCTCACATATTGCTTCCCAAGCTTTTTCTGTAAATTTGTTAGGATTATTTGGCTGCATAATTTTTATTTTCTATATTTTTTTATTTAATTTTAACTTGAAGATATAAATAAATTTTAGTAGAAAAAACTGTTTTTTTTCTTGGGCATTCAACATTTTGAATAAGGAATAATTAATCAGGCTTAAATTCCCTATAGCAATCCTATTTAGATTTTTAGATTGTAATATTTTTGTATCAGTTAGGAGTCAGCGGAACGCAATTATCAATTATCAATTATCAATTACAGCAGATTTCGGGCAAATGAGGTACAGAGTAAATGCTGAAAATTTTGTAGTGCGGGCATCTTGCCCACGATAGGTGTACCTCATAACAACGGAAAGGGCTGTATCAATTATCAATTATCAATTATCAATTATTAATTATTAATTATT
>JBCDJM010000161.1:0-16674 GCA_038747755.1 Cyanobacteria bacterium P01_H01_bin.35 | reverse complement strand
TCTGCCAAATGTGGGGAAGTGTGGGGAGTGTGGGGAGTGTGGGGAAGAGTAAAATAAGAATAATAAACATTAACTGGGCTATTATAAGCAAAAAAGTGATTTTCCCTGTATTAATTACTTAATAATTGAAGTACTGCCTAAGTATAGCAATGCTTTTGGGAATTGGTATAACGCGTTTACGAAGTATTCCGGAACGGAAATCGCCCCTACTTCTTCCTTTTTCCTTCTTCCTTCTTCCTTCTTCCTTACCTTTCCCATACAAGATCGATACTACCGGACATGATATCACTCAAGTTTTAGCTAAATTATTCCACTTTTTCTCTTAATTTAAAAAATTCATCCAATTTCAGTGGTATTCAACAGTATATCAAATCAATTTTTGAGAAATCCGGGACTACTATTTTCATGGTTTTATCCTCAAAAACCATTACCAATTAAAATAAATGGTGCCCAATAGTAAGGATGATTATACTCACTATTAATCATCGCAATTTGTGCCTTTTGTACAGCTCTAGTCTTATTTATCCCACCCTTTAAAGCTGTATAAAAATCATTCATAAATTCAGAAGTACCCTGATCATCTACTCGCCATAAAGTTGATAAACTTGCTGCTGCACCAGCAACTTGCATTTGATAACCAAAACCCAGAATTTCTGAACCATCTCCTAGTTGTTTTCCTTTACCAGTTTCACAGGCGCTCAAAACGACTAATTCTACACCATTCAAATTCCAGTTTTCTACTTCTCGTAAACTAGCGAGTTCCCCATCTCCATATAATATAAAAGAATCTTCTGGACTACCAGTAACAAAAGCAGAATGAGTGGCAAAATGTATTAAACTATGGCTACCCATCCTTAACTCCATAAATTGTTTACTAAAATCATCTCCTAATAATTTCTTAGTTTGAGGAAATATACTAGCTAGCTTTTCTACCTCTACTCCCGCAAAAGGCAAACTTTCAAACTCAAACTGTTTGTTGCCAATTGCAAAGCTATAATTTCCTTCAGTTAAAGCACCTGCCAAAATTCTGAGATTTCTATTTCTCCTAGGAGTTAAATCCATAATACTTGCAGCAGTAATATTATTAATTTTGAACCTCTCTGTCAGCCATTTATCTCCATCATATAAAGCGGCTAAAGGAATATAACGGAGCTTGCCATCTGGAGCATAAATAATTGTTTTAACTCTACCATTTTTCAGATCGTTTTCTATGGGTTCAATCAGCCAATTATAAAGTTTTAATCCGGCTCGCAAAACTCTAGAATCAGAGATATCATCAACTTCTATTCTATCAATTAATCCTACTCTAAATGCAAAAAGCACTTTGTCAAATTCTTTCTGATTAACTAAAACAGTACGATGAATTGGGGGAGAATTAGCAGTCACTAAAATTAATTCCAGCCGATCTTCTAAAATTAATGGATATAAGACTGCTGCATTTTCTTTTTTATGTTCTTTTAGTTGAGCCTGTAACAAAACCAACATCTCAGGTGTTAGTCTTTGACTCTTAGCTTTCTTCTTTATTTCTGACCTAATTTCTGTTACTTCCTCACTACCAATAAAATCGTGAATAGTAACTAATTTTTCCAATGAAATATTCTGATTTTGGTTGTCAGTTTTACCTATTTCATCTAAGAACTGACTATATTTTTCAGTGAAAATATTTTCCAGCCTTAGCATAATAACTTCATTAGATTTCTCATCATCAGGTTGGATACCTCCCATATACTCAAATACTTCTTGTACTTTCAACAAATCGATAATTTGCTGTGATTCTATAGCTCGTTTTTCTGCCAGCAATAAATTAGCTAAAGCACGATATATGTCAGTAATAGTGCCGTCTACATAAGACCTTTGTTCCTCTATTGGTAAAATCTGTAAATCCTTACGGATTTTTTCTGTAATATTAATTGATTTTTTATAAAATATTATTGCCAATTCTGGTTGATTATTTTCTTCTAATAATTTTCCTATATCAGCCAGACTAATTCTTTCCCCATTCAAGTTTCCCAATTGTTGATCAAGAATTAAAGTATGAGTCAAAAATTCTAGAGATTCAGAATGTTTACCAGACTCTCGATGCACTATACCAATATTATGAATAGTTACTGATTTACCATCCTTATCACCTAACTCTTCTCTAATGGATAATGCTTGTTGATGATATTCTAATGCTTGGGAATATTTTTCCTGTTCTCGATAAGTTACACCTATATTATCTAGGGTTGTTGCTATATTCAAACGATCTTCATTTTCTTCATAAATTTCTAAAGCTTGTTGATAAAATTTTAAAGCCTTAGAAAACTCTTCTAAGTAGCGATAAATTGCTCCAATATAAGTTAAAATTGTGGCTTTATTTGAAGGATCATTTTGTAAAACTTCCTGATAAAAATCTATAGCTTCCTCATAACGAGCTAACCTGGAATTAACTAAACCAAGATTACTTAAAATTGCAGTAATATTAACATTATATTTTTCCTTTTTAGCCATTTCTAAAGCTTCTTCATAAAACTCTATAGCTTTCGGATATTTACCTTGGCGATCGTAGATAACACCTATTTGATTTAAAGTTTTACTAATAGCAGCAGTATCCTCTAGTTCTCTACGCATTTTCAGTGCTTTATTTAATGATGCTAATGCTTGAGGATATTGACTGAGCTGATAATAAACTGTACCAATACTATGTAGGGTGGCAGCAATTTGTTCCCCGAAAGGAACGGATGTTCTATCTGTATCGCCTAACTTTTGATGAATATCTAAGAGTTGCTGCCAAGTTTGTAAGGCACTTTCTAATTCCCCATTTTCAAGTTGTTCTTTAGCTTTCTCATAAAGTTGCTGCGCTTCAGTTTGTAGGTTTTCTTGGGTAAGGCGATCGCTATATTTTTTAGTCTCTTGTGCAACTACTTTTGAATATATCTGCACTTTCTCTATTTTCTCTGTGACTAGAGATGGAGGCAAAATCAAGAAAAATACAGTACCGATAATTAATCTCAAATATTTCCAATTTATCATTTTCTACCAAATTCATAAAATTTTAATATATACATTAACTTATTAGGAGCTAATTAAATCTAAAAGCATGGACATATAAATGCTTTAGCCTTTGCGTGTGGTCTAAAAGTGCCAGCTTTTTGCTTTCTCAAGCTCTATTCTGGTGAGAATTTTGAACAGACAAGGGCAGAAAAATTGAAGTTAATTAACACAGAATTCTTCCGACTACATTCTCTGTAATTCCTCATCCTTCCTGACTCCTGTAGGGGTGAATGGCCATTCCCCCCTACGACTCCTGACGGAAAAATTTTGGTTTCAAGCCTCCTCTAATAGGGGATAAAAAAAGAATATTCTGTATTTTCAAGCCTCCTGCTTCACTGATCGGTACTGATAAGTGAAATGACTCCTCCCCTCACCCATAAGACTTATAAAGTATTGAGAGCAAAAATAAAAGAAAGCCTGATAAACTTTAAAATTTACCAGACTCTCTTTTATCTTATTAAATTTTAATGGCGGGAGGCGGATTTGAACCACCGACCTTCGGGTTATGCTTACTACTACAGCTTTCACTGCCTTAACTCTGGAACTATCAGAATTAGTTTGTAGTCTGGACTGTCCCTTTACCCTCAGCTTCTATAAAACTAGAACTGTTAGGGTACCTGCCAACCAGTCTCTACACCTTCTCCTAAACTTTGGAGCTTGGCTCGGGATTACCCCGCTAACGGCTTCCCCGAATTTGACAAGTAATCACATACAAGTTTCTCTATATGCCGCCCTTTACAAGGTAAAGATTCAAGCTAACCGACTAGCGGTTTTGGTTTATGCTTGGTTTAATTTATCTTTCCTTATAACTTGAGCCCGACGAGCTACCAGACTGCTCTATCCCGCGTCAACTTTTTTATTATAACCATAACTAAATAAAAATTGCAACCCCTTAGTCAAATATTCTCAAATTTTTTTTTGCCGACTGTCCACTTATACAGTTATCGCATTTCTACTTCCCATGAAGACATACCGAGTCTTCTTAGTAACATTTTTTAAATAGGACTTGCTCGTTAACTATCAAAGCATTGACAGATAAAGGCTAAAGCCTTTTTTTGTTGAAAGAAGTTTTAGCTTTTCTGTCCCTAGAGCTGCAAAAAGTTAACATTTTGGGCAGACAAAGCTAGAACAATCAAGAGAAAATTCTTACCAATTTCTCCTGACTCCTGAATTCTAAATTCTAAATTCTAAATTCTAAATAGACATTTCTCCCACTACTTCCAAACGCTTAACATTACTGAGTGACATATAATTTTCCGCCAGAGTCTCAGCAATACTAGGAGCTATCCAACCCATCTGAGTTAATAAATGAATTGCCACTGCATATTTAGCCCTTTTTGCCCCATCATTAACTTTTATAGCCAAACCCATCCCTTCACCGACTCGGCCAATACATTGTACTCCCTCAGCCCCAGACTTACTAACAAGTTCTCCAGCCGTCAACCGCATTAACTCTGTATCAAAATGTCCCTCTCCTCCAACCATTTCTGGATGATATGTCATAGCCCTAACAATCCTTTCTAGATCCAAACTATTACCTGAAGCTAGTTTGGCATACAAAGTTGCCATTTGACTAAGTTGCAGAAGATAAGTTGGAGCGCCACAGTCATCACGAGCGCCGATAAATTCTGCTGCAGGCATGGCCAGTAATTCAGCCACTTTGCTAATAATCAACTGTTGTACTGGATGCTTCATTTCCATATAAGATTCCATCGGCCAATTTCTTTGCTGACAAACAGCCAGCATACCTGCGTGCTTACCAGAACAGTTATATTGCAAAGGACTATTTTTCCCGGCTGGAGTTGGACATTGTAGCTTTGATGGGTCAATATCACAACGCCATAAAACGTTAAATACCTGTCTTGCTTGCTCTGTTGTACCTTGATGAGAACTACATATAACAGCCAAGTCTATATCAGTTAAGTCATACCGTTCTAGAGTACCTGTAGTAGTAACTGCTAACGCTTGAAATGGTTTGAGAGCTGAACGGACAAATGTAGCTGTATCCGCATCTCCAGCTAAGGATAAAACTCGGCCTCTGTGGTCGCATATTGTGGCCTGAACTTGGTGAGTTGATTCAACAATACCTTCTCTAAGTAGTCTGACTTCCAGTTGTGTAGTTTGTGTTCTTTTTCCCCTAGTCATTTCAGTCATCAGTTATCAGTTATCAGTTATCAGTTAGTCAGTACCTCTAGTTTCAGTAAGAGGCCAGAAAATCTGGATTTTCCTTTTTATCTCTTTGAAAAAGGAGGTTTGAGACCTTATTTTTTGGTCATTTTTATTTATTATTTAGAATAAGTATAGTATCGATCTAGTACATTATTTCACGATACTTTTGAATAGTATTTATCAAGTTAAATTTAACACCAATGAAGTGATTATTTGTAGATAGAATAATTAATCGTGTTAACTAGAAGCATCTTTAATTGAAAGCTGCTTATTAGTGTTATTTTTTTGAGTAAGAATCTGGTAGGTCAAGAATACTGAAATTACCAACTTAATTATCTACCAATTATAGTAGATTTTTTCCTGTTTGTTGGGGCAATTTTATACACAGAACCAAAGAATATTGCCAATAACAATTAGTAACATAAAACTATAAAAAGTTTTGCTTAATCTTTGTAGAAGTGGTTTAACTTGATATTGAAGTATTAATCTATCCTTGGTAATTTCCTCTGGTGTTTTTAGCCATGTTTGCCCATCATACCAACCAGACTCCTCATAAACAACTTTGGTATTTGCAAGACGTGAGCGGACATAATTCCAACCTAAATAAAGTCGTAACAATACCAAAATTAAAATTACCCCTGCACCTGCCGAACTACTCAGTAAAAATTGCATCAAATATTTTTCTGGTGGAAAACTTGCTGCTGCTACTGGGCCTGATACTAACCAACTCCAGACCCAAACCCAGACTAGCTTCCTTAAATAATGAGGTCTTTCGAATGTTACCCAGTCAAATAACCAGGAATTTTTGAGTTCTTCGTATTCGTTGGCTGGTTGTTGTTCTGGTGGAACTGGAGAGTTAGATGTTATCTGTCTAATCATAGCTAATTTTTTTCCTCACCTATTTTTTACCCGCAAAGAAGAATTCATTTTGACAGTTGGTGTCTAATCGATCAATGATGAAATATTTATTCTTTCTGCATGACCCCAGAATGCTTCTAAATTATAGAAATCTCGTTCTTCAGGCTTTAAGATATGAACTATAACGTCAGCATAATCCATTAATATCCAAGAACTTTCGCTTTGGCCTTCGACTCCTAAAGGATAAACTTGTCTTTCTTGTTCTACCTTTTCGGCGATCGCCTGAGATATAGCTCTTACTTGGACATGAGAGTAACCAGTAATAATCACAAAGTAGTCTGCCAAATAAGATACTTCTGATACTTTAATGACAACAATGTTATCTCCTTTCCGGTCTAATGCTGCATTAACAATTGTGGATGTCAATTCTAAGGCTTGATCTGTTCCAGAATTTGTCAGGCTTGTTTCAGTTGACTCAGTTGACAAGGATTGAATATGAGGGTAATTTGACATCAAATTATATATTTCCTTAATTAATTGAATTACTAATTGATCTTGGCTAATCTTTGGCCTCTAAATTAATCATAGCTTGTTAATTTCTTGGCTGGTTCATTTTCTACTGTTCCAGTTGCATTTTGGCATTTTCCATTAACCAATTTTTTATCAATAGAATTCATCGGTGAATCAAACTATATAACCCAGGCAGGTGTTTTATAGTATCATCAGTGCTTAAGGTTTATTCAATGTTGGACATCCTAATGTATGGTCAGCGATCGCTGCTAAAATTTCCCTATCTTCAGATGCCAAATTCTTTTTTGGCCACAATTGTACTAACATCTGCATGAAGCAAGTGAGTACAAACTGCTGATAATGAGTCTATTTCTAAACCTTCTGAGTTAGAGATTTGTCATAGACTTTGGGGAGAAAAGTATTTAGCTTACCTCGTGTATCAACCTTACCAGTTAGCTTTTTCTAGGTTTAGGCTATAATCGCTAGCTAGTTCCTCTGCCATTTTTTCTACTCTGAGCATAAGTCCGATCCTAGAGATGGGGACATGAACTGAAAGCCATTTTCCGACTTTTTCTTTAAGTTTAACCAACTCGAATTTTTTTTGGCTTGATTAACAGTTCCTCAGCCTTCATAGAAATTATTTTTAATCCATAGTGAGAATTTTTCTCAAAGTTTATTGAAACCAATTTCTATTTATTGATTTCTTTCAATCATAATAGAAGTTATTTTTAGTAAAGGACTCTAGACTTAATTTTTTTTTCATACTAATTCTCAAAGGGGAAGATCAAAATAATTTCATTTTTGGCATCTATTTAAGTAAGTCTTAAGTAAGTCACTATTTCCAATAATTTAGCTGTTTAGCTATGCATAAATTTTCCTTGAGTTGGGAAGTTATAAATACAGAAATATAAATAATATAAATTATTTAGACTTTTGCAGTGAAAATTTTCTGATTAACGTAAAATTTACAATAATAAATTGTATAGTGTTTCCCAGACTAATAAGGTACACCTATCTTTTCTTTATTTCTTTTCTATATCCCTATTCCCTGTTTTCTGTTCCCTGTTCCCTAAAACAAATTTTGTACCTTATCAGTATGGGAATTGCTATATCAAGATATACTAGCAATGAGTAATAGCTCATTTTGCTAGAATGAGCTAAATTGAAAATTAAGAAATTTTCCACAGATTTGTACTAACAGTAAAGTCTGAAACATAGAAATATGCCATCTTCAGAGTCCTCATCCCCAATATCACAGTCTGAGGAAACAGCTACTCAGTCAGACACCTTAGAAACCGAGTTTATTGTTGAGTTTTGGGGTGTGCGAGGGAGCATACCTACTCCCGGTAGTAGCACAGTCCGCTATGGTGGTAATACCTCTTGTGTAGAAATGCGTGTAGGGGGAAAACGTTTTATTTTTGATGCAGGTACGGGCTTAAGAGTATTGGGTTTAAACTTACTTAAGCAAATGCCAGTGGAAGCTCATATATTTTTTAGTCATACTCACTGGGACCATATTCAAGGTTTCCCTTTTTTTGTGCCTGGATTTATACCAATTAATAAATTTCACATATATGGGGTAATAGCACCTGATGGTACTACAATTAAGGAAGCTTTATCGGATCAAATGGTAAATCCTAACTTTCCTATTCCATTACAGGTAATGGGTTCGGAGATGAAGTTTTATGACTTTAGGAATGGAGATGTAATTAAGGTTGATGATATTGAGATTGAAACAGCTCCTCTAAATCACCCAAATTTTGCCGTTGGATATCGAGTTTGTTGGGAGGGTAAAACTGTAGTTTATTGTCCAGACACAGAACATTATGAAGACCGCTTTGATGAAAATGTACTTCATTTAGCTCGTAATGCTGATCTATTAATTTATGATGCTACCTATACAAATAAAGAGTATTATGATGTAAAATCCCCGAAAATCGGTTGGGGACATTCAACTTGGGAGGTAGGGGTAGAAATAGCTAAAAAAGCAGGAGTGAAACAAATAGCTATGTTTCAACATGACCCTGGTCATAGTGATGATTTATTGGATGAAGTTCAAGTGGCTCTCCAATCAATATTTCCTAATGGGTTAGTAGCAAAAGAAGGTATGACAATTCCTATTGTTTAGTAAGCTCAAAATAAAGCATAAAGTAAATAGCACAGAGATTATATTCATGTCAAGAGCTAATCTCAGAAATAGACGTAGGCAACGACCACCTCTTTTTTTACTATTACTACTGATATTTTTATGGAGTACGAGTTGTGGTTGGGTTATGGCAAAAATCTCTACTGCAACGACTATTTCACAAATTGATTCTGAATTAATTACCAATGTTGATGTGGTTCCTCAACGTTATCGGTTAGGACTATCGTTGTACTTAGAGAATTGTGCGACTTGTCATGTTGCAGTACCACCTCAAGTCCTCCCTACAGAAAGTTGGCAAATAATTCTTCGAGATTCTCAACACTACGGTGTACAACTCCCTCCTCTCATAGATCCACCCCGTCAACTTATTTGGAAATATTTACAGGTATCTTCTCGTCGCAAATCTCAGCAAGATGAGAGAATACCTTACAGAATTTCTAGTTCTCGTTATTTCAAGGCACTTCATCCAGGGGTAGAACTTCCCCAAAAAGTAAATATCAAGGGTTGTGTTTCTTGTCATCCCAAAGTTACAAATTTTGACTATCGGACTCTCAGTTCAGAATATTCAAGTCAAAATTCAAAAGTCAAAAGTCAAAAGTGATGGAAGTAGGAAGATAGATTGAAAAACTATAAAAAAAAGACCCTAGGGCAAACCCAAGTCTTTAAGTCAAAATTCAAAAGTAATGGAAGTAGGAAGATAGGTGGAAAAACCATTAAAAAAATCACCCCAGGGCAAACCCAATTTAAGTTAAAACTCAAAATTCAAAAGTAGGAAGATAGGTGGAAAAACCATAAAAAAAAACACCCCAGGGCAAACCCAATTTAAGTTAAAACTCAAAATTCAAAATTCAAAAGTAGGAAGATAGGTGGAAAAACCATAAAAAACTACCCCAGGGCAAACCCAAGTCTTTAAGTCAAAAGCTAAATTAATAAGTATAAATATTCAAAAGTATTAAAGTTTTAGCATTTTTAGCGTGAAATAAGTTCCAGCTTTTCGGTCTATAGAGCTGCAAAAAGTTAGCATTTTCAGCAGACAAGATTCGCTCTCCGAAACTTCCTGAAACTTAGCACACTTACCACACTCCCGTACGGACGTTGCATAACAAAAATGCGAACGTCCCTACCCCACACTCCCCACCCTGATCGCCCCAGGTTTTAGACCCGTTAATTTTTGATAAAATAATTGATACCCATTTTTTAACCACCAAATAATTTTAAACTGACTAAACTCAGACAAGAATTATATTGACAAAATTAATAAAAAATGGTAATTGAAACAGCCATTTTGACAGTGAATAACTGGAATTTAACTTAGATAATAACTATGTTCAAAAAACTTCTAGGAGACCCCAACGCACGCAAACTCAAGAAATTTCAACCTTGGGTGACAGATATTAATATTCTTGAAGAAGATATTCAAAAGCTTTCAGATGAAGAGTTGAGGGCAAAAACGGGAGAATTTAGGCAAGCTCTCGAAAAAGCCAAAACCAAGGATGAAGAAAAGGAAATATTACAAGATATTTTACCTGAAGCTTTTGCAGTGGTTCGAGAAGCAGGAAAGCGAGTCCTGGGGATGCGACACTTTGATGTCCAACTATTGGGGGGCATCATTTTACATCAAGGCCAAATAGCAGAAATGAAAACTGGGGAAGGTAAAACTCTTGTTTCTACTTTACCAGCATACTTAAATGGTCTAACGGGTAAGGGTGTTCATGTTATTACTGTTAATGACTACCTAGCGAGACGGGACGCGGAATGGATGGGACAAGTGCATCGGTTTCTGGGTCTAAGTGTAGGGTTAATTCAACAGGGTATGAACCCAGAGGAACGGAAAAGAAATTATGCTTGCGACATTACTTATGCTACTAACAGCGAAGTGGGATTTGACTACTTGCGTGATAATATGGCAACTACCATGGATGAGGTAGTACAACGTCCATTTAATTTTTGCACTATTGACGAAGTTGACTCGGTATTGGTGGATGAGGCACGAACTCCTTTAATTATTTCTGGGCAGGTAGAAAGACCGAGTGAAAAGTATATTAAAGCATCACAAATAGCAGCAGCTTTGGATAAAGAAAAAGAACATTATGAAGTAGATGAAAAGGCGCGAAATGTGTTATTGACTGATGAGGGTTTTGCTGAAGCAGAACAATTATTGGGAGTACAAGATTTATATAACCCTGAAGATCCTTGGGCGCATTTTGTGTTTAATGCTTTGAAAGCTAAAGAATTATTTATCAAAGATGTTAACTATATTGTGCGGGATGAGGAAGTTGTTATTGTTGATGAATTTACTGGTAGGGTAATGCCTGGGCGACGTTGGAGTGATGGTCTGCATCAGGCGATCGAGGCAAAGGAAAGGGTAGATATTCAACCAGAAACTCAAACACTGGCAACTATTACTTATCAGAATTTCTTCTTGCTTTATCCGAAATTATCGGGAATGACGGGAACCGCAAAAACAGAAGAAACGGAATTTGAAAAAATTTATAATCTACAAGTAACTATCGTACCTACTAATAGACCAACTGGTAGACAAGATTTATCAGATGTGGTTTATAAAACAGAATCAGGAAAATGGAAGTCGATCGCTCAAGAATGTGCAGAAATGCACGAAGAAGGTCGCCCAGTGTTAGTAGGTACAACGAGTGTGGAAAAATCAGAGTTACTATCTAACTTATTAGGTCAACTGAAAGTTCCTCACCAACTACTGAATGCTAAACCAGAAAATGTGGAGCGGGAATCAGAAATTGTGGCGCAAGCAGGACGTGGCGGTGCGGTGACAATTGCAACGAATATGGCAGGTCGAGGTACGGATATTATTCTGGGTGGAAATGCTGAGTACATGGCAAGGTTAAAACTACGGGAATATCTGATGCCTAGAGTTGTGAAACCAGAAGATGATGATGCTATGGGTATGGTGCGGATACCAGGAGCGAAGAAGTCTAATTCGGCAAAAGGTTTTGACCCTCAGAAAAAGGTGAAAACTTGGAAGGTTTCGCCTCAAATATTTCCAGTGAAGTTGTCTCCACAAACTGAGGGAATGTTGAAGTCAGCAGTAGATTTTGCGGTGAAACAGTGGGGTGAGAGAGCGCTGCCAGAATTGGTGGTGGAAGATAAGGTGGCGATCGCTGCTGAAAAAGCTCCGACTCAAGATGCAGTTGTGCAAAAGTTGCGAGAAGTTTATAACTTAATTCGTAAAGAATACGAAACTTACACAGACAAGGAACATGATGGAGTAATACAGTCTGGTGGTTTGCACGTTATTGGTACCGAGCGTCACGAGTCACGCCGAATTGATAATCAGTTGCGGGGAAGAGCGGGGAGACAAGGAGACCCTGGCTCGACTAGATTTTTCTTGAGTTTGGAAGATAACTTATTGCGGATTTTTGGTGGCGATCGCGTAGCTGGAATGATGCAGGCGTTTGGGGTTGAGGAAGATATGCCAATTGAGTCTGGGTTGTTGACTCGCTCGTTGGAAGGTGCCCAGAAGAAGGTGGAAACATATTATTATGATATGCGGAAGCAGGTGTTTGAGTATGATGAGGTGATGAATAATCAACGTCGGGCGATTTATGCTGAACGCCGACGGGTATTGGAAGGTAGGGATTTGAAGGAACAGGTGATTAAGTATGCGGAGCAAACTATGGATGATATTGTGGAGGCGTATATTAATCCTGAGTTGCCTTCGGAAGAGTGGGAGTTGGATAAGTTGGTAAGTAAGGTGAAAGAGTTTGTGTATCTGTTGGCAGATTTAACTCCGGAGCAGTTGTTTGATCTGTCGATGGATGACATTAAGACTTTTATGCACGAGCAAGTCAGGAATGCTTATGATATTAAGGAGGCACAGGTAAATCAGATTCGTGGTGGTTTGATGCGGGATGCGGAACGTTTCTTTATTTTGCAGCAAATTGATACTTTGTGGCGGGAGCATTTGCAGCAGATGGATGCGTTGCGGGAGTCGGTTGGTTTGCGCGGTTATGGGCAGAAAGATCCGTTGATTGAGTATAAGAGTGAGGGTTATGAGTTGTTTTTGGATATGATGACGGATATTCGTAGGAATGTCGTTTATTCTATGTTCCAGTTCCAGCCTCAACCTGCTGTGGAGACTGCGACGGCGGAGACGGTGTGATAAAACCTAACCCCCCAACCCCCTTCCCTGCAAGGGAAGGGGGGGAAGATTCTCTCCTGTCTTTTTTTATTTGGGTAGAGTGCTGTAGGGACGTTCCATGGAACGTCCCTACAAGTTTTTGGTGGTGAGGATGTGGTTTATAGAAGTTATAGGGTAGGCATTTTAGCTACTGGGAGAAATCACGGGTTATTTTGTTCTCCAAAGCAATGTTTAATTAAATTAGTTAAGGATTGAATAATGCTAATATTTTTAGCATTAAAAATAGCCTTAAGTTGTTTATTTAGTTGTGTTAGAACACTAACTTTGGGTTGGGAAGTTTTATTTTCTCCCAGGTTTTCAGTTTGGATGTCTTGGTATCCGATAAAAATCCCGAATTGTTTAACTTTAATAATCATATATGATTACCTCCTAAATATTTTTATTTGATTACTTTATATCTCGATTGTAATAAGGACAGTCGAGTAATGGCAATCGGATAAAATAGGATAATATAGGGAGGTTAAAATAGTGATTATCGAAAAATATAGGAAAACCTCGGAAAATATCGGAAATGAACTATCAAATTTGTAAAAAAATTGGTAATTACTATATGAAAGTTGAAGAGGGAATCTCTTTAGTAGAAAAATTGATCAACAGAAAATTAACTGAGTTAGAGTTACTAATATTTAGAGAATCATGGCAAGGCAGAAATGGTAAAAAATACAGAGAAATTGCAGGTATTTACCACTGTAAAGAAGGTACTGTGAATGATGAAGCTTCACGTTTATGGAAGTCACTTTCAGAAGCTTTGGGAAATGAAAAAGTTTTGAAGAGTAATTTTAAGAGAGTATTAGAAGATTATTGGCGATCCCTCTCTGAAAATACTCGAAAAAATGAAGGGCAATTTGTCGGAAAAATATCATCCCCAGAATCTATTTTTTCAGAGATAAATAATTCAGAAAATGATATTGATGGTTTAGTTCAAAGAATCAAACAAGCACGATCTAAAATTATTAAATTTCAGTGTGGAAAGCTGCACACTTTATATACGCGAGAGATTGAAATAACTAAAATTTATACAGATGTCAATATTTTAGAAAATCTTACTAATGAAAGATGGTTAGAAATTTCTGATTTGGTGAAAATTTTTGAACTAGGGAAGGTTAACTCAGAAAAATTTGATAGATTAGGATGGAGTAAAACTCTCGTAAGAAAATCAGGATTAGAAGTTTTAGAGGTTGTTGAAAAATCTGAAAGTTTGATGGTACTGGGTAAACCGGGGTCTGGAAAAACTACTTTTCTCAAGCGAATAGCAATTAAGTGTAATGATAATGAAGATAATTTTTTATCCGATAGATTACCAATTTTTATTTCTTTAAAACAGTTATCTGATGATGAGAATTTAGATAACAAAAATTTTGATTTGTTAGATTACATTTTCACAAAAGAGTTTTTAGGAATTTGTGAGAAAAAGGAATTAGAAAAAATACTAATTTGTGGAAAAGCTTTGATTTTGTTAGATGGATTAGATGAGGTTGTGCCAGCAAAAAAAGCCAAGCACCTTGCTCAATATATTCAAGATTTTGCTAATAGCAGTAGATATTATCAAAATAAATTTATTATTAGCTGTCGTATTGCAGCTCAAGAATATAAGTTTCAGGGGTTTACTTATATTGAAGTGGCAGATTTTAACGAAATACAAGTCAAAAATTTTGTCGAAAATTGGTTTGTAGCAGTTGATAGTAAGTCTCCAGAAAATGGTATGGCAAATGCTCAAAAATTCTTAGAAAAAACTCGGCTTCCTGAAAATAAACAGATTCAAGAATTAGCTGTTACACCAATCTTGTTAAATCTTGCTTGTGTAGTTTTTCAAGATAGGTTAGACTTTCCATCAAAACGTTATAAATTGTACGAAGAAGCGTTAGATATTCTCCTGGGAAAGTGGGATAAAAACAGGGGAATTACAAGATATGAAGTATATAAAAATTTATCAGTGCTACACAAAAAGGAGCTTTTGACTAAAGTTGCGACAGCTACCTTTGAAACAGGAGATTATTTTTTTGAATCGGAAAAAGTACAAAAATTAATTGTTGAATATTTGCAGAGTTTGTCTGATAGTAATCAAGATAAAATTCAATTGCAGTTAGATAGTGAGGCAGTGTTGAAATCTCTAGAAGCTCAACATGGTTTATTGATAGAACGTGCTAATAAAATATACTCTTTTTCTCATCTGATATTCCATGAATATTTTACTGCTAAGTTTTTTATTGAGAATAATGACTGGGAAAAATTGGTTCAAAATTTTCCACAAAAGCATTGGATACAAGTATTATTGTTGGCGATAGAAAGTTTACAAAATGCTGATGATTTATTGTTAACTCTCAAGCAAAAAATTGACAACATGGCTGCAAAAGATATACTTTTTCAAGATAATTTAAAGTGGGTTAGCCAAAAAGTGTCATTAGTCGATCATAGAAACAGATACAAGTTAGCAGCAATCCGTGCTATTTATTTAAGTAATATTCCAGTCTATACTAATTCCTTTGGAGCCAATACCTGTTGGTTACTCACAAATGGTTGTGGTAGAACAACAAATCCCACACTAGGTATTACTATAGATTCTCAGTTTTCAATAATTTATAAAAATCGTCAGGAGCCTTCTTCAAGAGAAAATATCCATAACATATTATACTCTTATATCTCGTATGCCTCTAAGAAGGTTGATGATTACCATAGAAAAAATTATGATGACAATATTATGTTTAATAATGTTTGTGCTTCTTTTTTTGCAGAATTAGAATATGATTTTATTATCAATAAAAAATTGGAAGACTTTGCACAAATATTGAAAAAAAGTCTTCCTGGTTTAGAAAAGATTTTAGACACAGAAAAAGATTCTTGTAGTAAAAATAAAGATATTTTAGAATGGTGGTACTCAATAGGTGCATCTCAAATTGAAGATTTATTAATTATAATAATAGAGCATAATTTTAAAAGACCTCATTTCAAATTTACTCTTGAACAATTTAAGTTACATGAAGATTATTTTAGTTTTAATGACTTACTAATTAATTGCCTAAATAACTCCAATGTTAGTCCTGAAGTCCGTGAAGAAATAGAAGAAACTCTCTTGTTTCCCCTAGAAGAAATAGAAAAATGGAAACAACAACACCGCCCCAACAACTCCTAAATATTTTCTCCAGTAACATCTAGGTAGCAATATTGTTTGCACTGCTAGGCGATCACTTTTCCGATTTCCTCTAATTAATTACTCAACTTATGACTCATCAATATGATGTATCCAAAATGCTCCGCAGTTATTAGCAGCATCCACAAGTCGCCTATCTGCAGTCCAAAAATGTGCTTGTTGTGATTCTGCCAAAGCTAAGTAAGCAGCATCATAAGCAACGGTTTGGTTGAGTCGAATAGACCATTCCAGAGCAAGCTGATGTAATCTAAGTGTAGGTGGAATTTCTGTAATGCCCATAGCAAAAATAGATTCGAGTGCAGCGATCGCTTGTTCGGAAGATATTCTGCCGATAGCCATTCCCTTGCGGAGACTGGAAACTATTTCGTAACTCCACAAACTGGGAACTATTAATTCTGTATTTTCTTGTTGCCACTGCTGCATTCTTGCTAAAGAAACTGATGTATAGAACCCATTTGGTATCTTGGCAAAGTTGCGAGTTTTTGGCTCAGGAGTCAGGAGTCAGGAGTCAGGAGATTAAGAAATAAAATAGGGAAAAAAGGTAGAAAAATTCTCCCATCTCCCCACCCTCCCCACACTTCCCACACTCCCCACCCACATCATATATAAAAAAATAGATCCCAAATGGGTTCTATA
>JBCDJM010000160.1:0-16738 GCA_038747755.1 Cyanobacteria bacterium P01_H01_bin.35 | reverse complement strand
CCTTTGTGCTGTTCAACAATAATTTGATAACTAATTGATAATCCTAAACCTGTACCTTTACCAACTGGTTTAGTAGTAAAAAATGGATCGAAGATTTTGGAGCAATTTTCCTCTTGTATACCTAAGCCATTATCAGAAATATAAATCCCAATCCAATCATTTTCTAGTTTTTCTGTTCTAATCCAAATTGTAGGCTGTTCTTCTGTAAATTTATTTTGAGAAAATTTTGTATCTAGTGCATCAATTGCATTATTGATAATATTCATTACAACTTGATTTAATGCACTAGGATAACAATGAACTAGAGGTAGTTCACTATAATCTTTAATCACTTTAATGTGAAACGGTTGATTTTGTAAACGGGCTTGAAGAATTATTAAGGTACTGTCAATACCGACATGAATATCTACCGTTTTTATGTTTGCTTCGTCTAGGCGAGAAAAAATCCGCAATGATTTGACAATTTCACTAATTCGGTTCGCTCCTCCGGCAATTGAACCTAATAATTTTGGCAAATCTTCCTTGATATAATCTAATTCTATCTCTTCAATTGTTGTGGCAACTTCATCAGGTAAGTTTTGGGAATTGATCTGAAAAATATGAACTAAATTTAATAAATCTTTTGTATATTTATCCACATGATTTAAGTTGCCTGAAATAAAGTTTACAGGATTATTAATCTCATGGGCAACTCCAGCAACCATTTGTCCCAAACTAGACATTTTTTCAGCATGAATCAGTTGAGATTGAGTCTTTTTCAGCTTTTCAATAGTTTCTTCTAAGTAAATATTTTGCTGTTTTAGGGCTTTTTCAGATAACATCCGCTCAATTTCTGCAGCAGAACGAGCAGCAAATATTTTTAATATAGATTTTTGTTCTTGATAATTGTGTTTTAAAGGTTTAGTATCTAAAGCTGAAATATGACCGATATTTTTTCCATGACTATCTACAATGGGAATCCCTAAATAACCTTCAGCTTCCAAAGTTAATAAATCTCTATCTTCTGGAAAAAGTTGTTGAATAGAATGAGGATAAATTTTGAGACCTATTTCATAAAGAGTACCACAGGGAGTTCCACATAGCTCGTATTCAAAGTTAGGAATAAAATCATCTCCTGCCCAAAAAGCTAATACCCTAGCTTGTCGCGGATCGGTATCTAAAAATTCTGCAATTAGTGCATATTTTACTTGCAAAACTTGAGCTAGGTATTGAACACAAGCTTTAAAAAATTCAGGACCAATTTTAGATGCGATTCCCGCAACAATAAGTTTTAGATTATATTCCCAGTCAAAGTTATCAATTGTCATTAAATAATTTATTGAGGATATTTAGCTAAGAATGTACCTATAATAACTTATGTAATTTTTTATCAAAGATATAAAATATCTCTGTGTATAATTTTTGGATTTCCTGATTCCTTAACTTAGCTAAAACTCTTATTTTACTTGGGGCATCAGGAATATTAAACCTCACACACCGTAAATTTCCCAACCTAAGACAAGCAAAAGCTCTTCTTGATATTTACTTGATAAATTAGCCATAATAATCTTTTTTTATCAGGTAGAATTTACCAAAAATTATCTACTTTTCTGAAATCTGCTATAATGCAAGAATTTAAAATTTTGTTAAAAAACTAATTTAAGATTTTAAAAAATGATATTAGAAGAAATTTTTCCTTTTAGATTGGCCATAGATGCAACAGCGATCGCAGGTGCATCTTTGTGGTCTTTGGCCTTATATTGGGGTTTTTCCCCTCTAAGTGAGTGGGTGACGTTACAGCTTGACCGTTGGTTTAACTTTGCGGAAAGAGCTTTGTATACATCTGAGGAGGAATTTGAAAGAACCCGCAAAGCTAGAGAATCTCAAAATGCTTTTTATGCTTCTATTTTTAGTATTGTGCCTTTTTTAATTGTAGGAAGTTTGTGTAACTGGGGAGTAGAATTTGGTTTAGGTAAAAGTTGGTCAATTAGTATTGGGATGATTACTTGTATTACCTGTGGTGTTTATGAATTAGGAAGAAGAGATAGTCAATCTTAATTATAAGGGAGTAGGGAGTAGGGAGTAGGGAGTAGGGAGTAGGGAATAGAGAGTAGCTGAAATTATTCAGCTCTAATTATATTATGATTATGAAAATAGACCAAAAGTTTTTTTAATTACGAGAGAATAGGGAATAGGGAGTAGGTAGTAGGGAGTAGCTGAAATTATTCAGCTCTATAATATTATGAAAATAGACCAAAAGTTTCCTTTTCCGGCTGATACAGAAACGGCGATAAATATGCAAGAAAAACTCCGCCATAAAGTAATAGCTGAAGACAAATTTGGAGCTATTAAATATGTTGCTGGAGTTGATGTTGGTTATAGTGATGATGATGGGATTACTCAAGCAGCAGTAGCAGTTTTAAACTTTCCAGAATTAGAATTGAAAGAACAAGCGATCGCTCAACGTCCTACTTCTTTTCCTTATATTCCTGGTTTATTATCTTTTAGAGAAATACCTGCTATTTTGGATGCTTTAGAAAAACTAAAAATTATTCCAGATATGCTACTTTGTGACGGTCAAGGATTGATTCATCCTCGTCGATTTGGTGTAGCTTGTCATTTAGGAGTTTTAGTTAATATTCCTAGTATTGGTGTAGCTAAATCTCACTATATTGGGAAACATGATTCTGTTGGTTTGGAAAAAGGTAATTGGCAACCATTAATAGATGATGAAGAGGTTATTAGTGCAGTTGTTAGAAGTCGTACTGGAGTTAAACCAATTTATGTTTCAACTGGTCATAAAATTAGTTTAAAAACTGCTATTAATTATGTATTGAAATGTACTCCTAAATATCGCTTGCCCGAAACAACTCGTTGGGCAGATCGGTTAGCGTCTAATACTTTGGTTGATTCATTAATTGATAATGGATAATTGATAATTACCTCTGGTTAAAACCGTTCTTGATTGAATATATAGAACCATGAGATAGACTTTTAAAACTACAGAACTACAAAAAAAATCCTTAACTGAACTGTATTGACTGATAACTGATAACTGAAATGACTGTGGAACTAAAATATGCTTTTGTTCACGAATGGTTAACGCCTAAAGCAACTGGGGGTTCGGAACTGGTTGTTAAGGAAATTCTCAAGCATATTAATGCAGATTTATACGCTTTAATCGATTTCGAGTCGAGCAACCCAGAAAGTTATCTTTATCAACGCAAAATAGGCAAAACATTTTTACAATATTTGCCTTTTGCTCGTAATGGAATACAAAAATATTTACCTTTATTACCAATAGCAATTGAACAATTTGACTTAGGAGAATATGATGTAATTCTCTCTTCTTCCCATGCAGTTGCTAAAGGTATTCTGACTACGCCTTATCAACTACATATTTGTTATTGTCATACTCCTATGCGTTATGCTTGGGATTTAACTTTTGATTATTTAAATAGTAGTAAAATAGGTAAAGGTATCCCTGGAATTTTTACCAGATATCTTTTACATAGACTGCGGGAGTGGGATGTAATTTCTGCTAACCGAGTAGATTATTTTATTGCTAATTCTCAACATACTGCCCGCAGAATATGGCGTTGTTATCGACGTAAAGCTGAGGTTATTTATCCGCCAGTAAATGTAGATAAGTTTCCTTTTAAATCTCAGAAACAAGATTTTTATCTGACAGTTTGTAGATTAGTGAGCTACAAAAAAATATCTTTAATTGTCAGAGCTTTTAATCAGTTAGGAAGAGAATTAATAGTTATTGGTAGTGGCGGAGAATTAAATAAATTACGTCATCTTGCTCAACCTAATGTCAAAATTATGGGTTGGCAACCTGAAGAAGTAGTCGCTCAATATATGTCAGAGGCAAAAGGTTTTATTTATGCTGCTTGTGAAGATTTTGGTATGGCTTTAGTAGAGGCACAAGCTTGTGGAACACCTGTTATTGCTTATGGTTTTGGTGGAGCTACTGAAACAGTTTTAGATATGAGAAAATATCCAGATTCGGCAACAGGTTTATTGTTTCCTGAACAGACAGAAAAAGCTTTAGTTGAGGCGGTGGAAAAATTTGAAACTTATCAGGAATATTTTCAGCCAGAAATTATTAGAAAGCACGCCTATAAATTTTCTCAAACAGTATTTCATAAGCATTATTTAGGTTTTGTGGAAAAGTGTTATGCAGAATTTAAAAATGCTGGTATTTGAAGTCTGGTTATTACAGGGAAATAGTATTAGAAACACTACTTATATTTCTATAGTTTAGGATGGCGGAAATAACTGACAAGTTACAAAATACTAAAAGCCTTACTAATGAATAATTTTTACTTTTAACTTCCGCGTAGCGGTACTAGCTATAATAGCATTCAAGTAACAATTGATTATGAGAAATGTTTTAGATTTAAAACCATTAATTACTTTAACAAAAGAAGATTTTCATCAAATCTGTCAAGTTAATCCAGAGATATCATTATAACTGAGTTGTAGAGAATGGTATTGCTAATGATCTAGTTAATGTAGGCTTTCTAAAAAGTCAAATTGTTTTAATTTTTCATCCGCCAAAAGTACCTCCTCACAAAGAATTTGCAGTTAATTCATTAGGCGATCACCTTTCTGATATAGTCATGTTACTCCCAGATTTTACCGTTAATAATATCGACATGAATAGCACAACCATAAATGCGAGTATTGTTATTTTTCCACCCTAAATTAACAAGTTGATAATGGTCTCCTTCACGGTCAAAAACTGTTTGACTTTTGATTGAATCGTTGGCAGAACTTAACTTGGCTCTTGCCGTTAGTAATTATTGAATTAATTGACGATAAAAATCTAATTTATCCATTGGTTAATTACCTCCTTTTCAATATCATAAATAATTAAAGGGATTTGGTTACGAATAATTACAGTTTGAATAAATAGATACTTAAAAAAACGCTTATAAATCTCTAAATGAACTGCTAAATACAATCGTATTTATGATTTTTTTCTTCCAAAGCAATACGATAATTAATAAATTGCCAGACTGGAATGTGAAACTCAGAAATTGTTTAAGCTGCCAGAAAAGTTTTGATTTCAACAGCAATTTTTTCACCATCTTTTGTTACTGCAATTAACTTTTTTCCATCTAATCCTATATAAAAATTAATAAATCTTAGATGGATATGATAAGGATTGTAAGTGATTATCCAACCCTTATTCTCAAGAGCGGTTCTAACTAATTGATGAAAATATCTTTAGCAGTCATTCTACTGTTTCACAGAAGTCAAAAGTCAAAAGTCAAAAGTAAGATTTTATAGGCTCAAAACTTTGACTGATAACTGATTTTTTGGGTTGCGCTGGTGCTTAACCCACCCTACAATAAAATAAATTATTAAATTAATTATAACTATGTTAGTACCAAACCAATCAAAATTTAATCAACTATCATTAGAAAAACATCTCAAAAATTACTTTGGTTATGACTCATTCCGTCCTGGGCAAAAAGAAATTATTCAAACAGCACTTCAACAAAAAGACCTATTAATTATTATGCCTACTGGTGGAGGAAAATCTTTATGTTTCCAATTACCAGCATTACTAAAACCAGGCTTAACAATAGTTGCCTCTCCCCTCATTTCTTTGATGCAAGACCAAGTAGAATCTTTACAAGATAATGGTATTGCTGCCACATTTTTAAATAGCACTTTAGGGTTAACTGAAACCCGAAAACGAGAAACAGATATTATGCAGGGGAAAATTAAACTTTTATATGTAGCACCAGAAAGATTATTATCAGAGAGATTTTTACCATTTTTAGAATTAATTAATTCCCAACAAGGTATCTCTACTTTTGCGATAGATGAAGCTCATTGTGTTTCTGAATGGGGTCACGATTTTCGCCCAGAATATCGACAGTTACAATTGCTAAGAGAAACCTATCCAGATGTACCAATGATGGCTTTAACTGCTACAGCGACAAAACGAGTTAGAGCAGATATTATTGCTCAATTAAATTTACAACAACCATTTATTCATATCGCTAGTTTTTTCCGTTCTAACTTATATTATGAAGTGCGTCCAAAAACTAATGCTAAAAATACTTTTGCGGAAACATTACAAATAATTAGAACAATTGGTGGGTCAGGAATAGTCTATTGTAATAGTCGAAAAAAAGTTGATGAAATTGCTTATAAGTTACAACAAAATCATATATCTGCTTTGCCTTATCATGCAAAAATGGATGATAAAGAAAGAACTATCAATCAAACTAAATTTATCAGAGATGATATTGATATAATTGTCGCAACTGTGGCTTTTGGGATGGGAATTAATAAACCAGACGTGCGGTTTGTGATTCATTACGATTTGCCAAAAAATATAGAAGGTTATTATCAAGAAACTGGTAGGTCTGGTAGAGATGGAGAACCTGCTAAATGTGTTCTATTTTTTAGTTATGGCGATAAGAAAAGTATTGAATATTTAATCGATCAAAAAGATGATGAGCAAGAAAAAAGAATTGCGGAACAACAGTTAAGAAGAATTATTAGTTATGCTGAGGCTACTGAATGTCGTCACCGAGTTTTGTTAAGCTATTTTGGAGAAGATTTACCCGCAAATTGTGGCAATTGTGATAATTGTAAATATCCCAAACCAATCGAAGATTGGACTATTGAAGCAATGAAGTTTTTGTCTTGTGTGGCGAGAACTAAAGAAAGGTTTGGCATGACTTATATTATTGATGTTTTAAGAGGTTCAAAAAGTCAGAAAGTTTTGGATAGAAAACATGACAAACTCTCTACTTATGGTATTGGGAAAGATAGGAGTGTTGAGGAATGGAAAAATTTAGCAAGGTCTCTTTTACATCAAGGTTTAATGGAGGAAACAACTGATGGTTATTCCGTATTAAAACTTAATCAAAATAGTTGGGAAGTAATGGGTAGAAAAATCAAGGTAGAAATTGCCATAGAAAAGAAACATCAGATTGAGAAAACTACTACTTCTTTAGCAGCAGATGAACAAAGATTATTTGAAGAGTTAAGGGCGTTACGAAAAAGAATTGCTGATGAACAAATGGTGCCACCTTATGTGGTATTTCCAGATAAAACATTACAAAATATGGCACAGCAACGTCCCCAAACTTTGGATAATTTTATGAATATTTCTGGAGTAGGTACTAGGAAGGTAGATAAGTATGGCAAACAGTTTATTGAAGCAATTAGAAATTATTGTGCCGAGTATGGTTTACCTACTAATTCGGAACCTATTCGAGAATTAGCAAAGGTTGTTGATAATGTTCCTTCTCTGACGCAAATAAAAACATTGGAGTTGTATAAAAAAGGATTGAGTATTGATGCTATTGCTAATGAAAGAGGGGTCAAAACTGGCAGAATTGTTAGTCATTTAGCTGAGTTGATAGAAAAGGAACAACCAGTAGATATTGATAGATTGGTTAAACCAGAACGTCAAGAAAAAATTATTGCAGCAATAGAAGAAGTAGGGGATGAAAAATTGAAGCCTATTTATGAGTATTTAGAGGAGCATTATAGTTACGATGAAATTAAATTAGCTAGGGCATTTTGGCGGAGCGAACAGTTATATTTTTAATGAAAAAAGTAGCTTTTCTAGTAGATTAGCGATCGCTAAATTATTAACCTCTTCCTATCTATATTATTGAATATAAATAACATCACCTTGGTTCAGACTTTCTAAAGCTTGATTGACTTTTAGCATTAAAGGTTTCAATGTTTCGAGACGACTATCTTTAGAAATTAAAACAATTATTATTAAATCAATTTGTTGAAGATTTTGTTGTGAAGTTAAGTTTTGGTCTATTGTTATAAAAGCATCAAAACTTGATGATGCTAATTTTAACAACTCTCCATTTTTTATTCCTGCCCAACCTTGTTCTGGAACTGTTATTACTTGATGATTTATGATTTCTCTTTTGAGCTTTTTAGGTAAGCATTCATCCAGCAATATTTTCATAAGTTTGTTTCAATAATGTTTCTTGAGCTAACTTTAATAAAGAAACTGCTTGTTCTTGAGTGACCGTAGGAAAATCATCAAGAAAATCTGCTATAGTCTCTCCTGCACTTAAATAATCAATAAGAGTTTTAATAGGAACGCGAGTATTTTTAAAGACTGGTGTACCTGATAATATTTCTGGAGATATTTCTATTAAATTATTGCTCATAGTTTTTGCTCTTTTGTGTTTTTATTTTTGTAATAAACCCTTAATCTTTTGAAAATCATCTTCAAGCAAGAAAATCCATTTTATTTTATCTATGTAATATTTTGTTTTTAGTTTTGCTTCCATCCATACATTCTAATATTATTAAAGTTAACTGTATCAATTTCAATTTTTTCTAGATAATTTGCCAACTTAAAATCGTTAGTTAACACTAAATATTTTCCTTTTGCTAAACTGATAATTCCACTGTCAGTCAAACCAAATTCAGTAAATTTTTCCACTTGAGTTGCGGTGCTACTTTCGACATAAAATTCATCCCATTCAGTTACTGCTTTTGCCAAAAATTCTACAGATTGAGAACGTTCTGGTTCACCCAGTTGATTAATTAAATTATTAACTTCGGTGAGAATATTAGGAGTGACAACAATTTTGGAAAAATACAATATTATTTCTACTAATAAATCATAATCTTCTGGTGAAAATTTTTCGGTACGGTTAAATTGAGAAATGCGCTCTTTATTAACCGAACCAACAAACAATAAAAGGAGAATGTTTGTATCAACTATAACCCCTTTGCGTTTATATTTGCCAAACAATTTGCCAATATAATCTGTCATAATTCACGAATTTTCATTGACTCAACTTCACTTGTTTCGGCATTAATTTTAAATACTTTATAATCCCTCTCTTTTTTAGAGAAAAAACTTTCTTCTTCTCCTGTTGTATTAGCAATAAATCCCAGTGTAATTAACCAATATTTTCTATCTTCTGATAATTCCACTTCTTCAAGTCTTAAGTCTTTAATTTGATATTCCAATAAACCTCGAAGAGACTGCAAGTAATTCTTAGCAGCCAACACAGCAGAAGGAACATTTATTCTCTTGTTTGTTGTTTGTTTTTCCATGATTATCACTCCTTAGATTTGATTGTTTTTTTCTAGGCAATATCTACTTTTTTAGGATAGCACAAAAAATTGTCATAAAAAAAGTAGCGATCGCCTGTTTTATCTATGTCAATATTGACCGAATTTTTGGTGTCGGAATTTCTCGTCCTAATTCAAGAGCCGTTTCTATCCATTCTTGCATAATTATTTCTACATTTTGCAGTGCTGACTGATAGGTTTCTCCATCAGCAATACAACCTGGTAATTCTGGAACTTCTGCTATAAATGTTTGGTCTTCTTGACTCCAGTAGAGGATGATTTCGTAGTGTAGCATTGGTTTAATTTTCTAGATGGTATTTGATAATAACTGCACGAATTTGTTTGACTTGATATGCTTTGGCTTGTGAACCTTTGGGTTGAATATTTAAGATTTCTTCAACTCCCTCTTTAGTGAAGATATGGTGAGAACCACGAACCCTTTCTTCAAATCCTAGATTGCGTAATAATTGGCAAAGTGAACTAAAGGGAATATTGGCATCTGAAGCACCAAGTAAAATTTTGTTTATTAGTTTGTCTGGTTTACTCACATTCTCTAATTTTTTTGTACATCATAAGATTCAAATAATAGCTGAATCTCTTAAAAATAATCTTCAATCAACAAAATCAATGTCTTCTATAGATTCTTTTGTTTGTAGTAAATGTGCCAACATTCGAGATTCTCCAATCCATTCATCAAAGTCAAAACTATGGGATAATTCATCATTATTAAAACGGGCAATAAATTCTTCTGTTGATAATTGATACTTAGTTTCAAATTCTTGTAGACGTTCTTCTGTCTTTTTAATTCCTGCTTTGACACTCTGCAACCTTTCCGACAAAGCAGTTTGAATAATTCGTCTGACGAAATCTGGATCTTTTGAGCTGAGTGTTAGTTCAGCCATTATCTTTTTTGAGATTTTTAGTTATACACTGCTAATAAATAATTCTAGGGTATTTATAGAAAAAACAAAACTTGATAAATAATGGAATACTAAGCAATCGCCTGTTTTATCTATGTCAATATTGATCTAATTTTTGGTGTAGGAATTTCTAGTCCTAATTCAAGAGCAGTTTCAATCCATTCTTGCATAATTATTTCTACCTGAATTGCAGTGCTGACTGATAGGTTTCTCCATCAGCAATACAACCTGGTAATTCTGGAACTTCTGCTATAAATGCTTGGTCTTCTTGACTCCAGTAGAGGATTATTTCGTAGTGTAGCATTGGCTTAATTTTATAGATGATATTTGATAATAATTGCACGAATTTGTTTGACTTGATATGCTTTTGCTTGTGAACCTCTGCAAATTATGGCAATATTGATATATAATTTTGTAATAATAAAGGTTGTAGGGATATTCCGTGGAACGTCTCTGTGGAAAAATAATTATTTTGATTCTTTTGTATTGGTAAATTAATTAGGAAAAAAGTTATGGCATCTGATTTGAACGATGTAATTATAAATCACAGGGACTTAGAAAAACTAACAGGCATTATATACAGAAACTATACAAATGACAAATGGGGATTTGTAACTGGAGCATTTGTGATGGATAGTTATTCTGTTTCAAAAGAGATTATACGGCCATCTTTAATCCGAAGTGCAAAAGCAAAAGAAAATTTATACCAAGCAAAATGCAAGAAAATACAGCTCCGTTATGGTATTATTTTTCTATCTACAGTAGTTTTTGTACCGCTTTTTATAATATTATTAGTATCGCATTTATCAGAGGGCGGGCATTGAATTGACAGCATAAGTATTATAATTTTCTCCGCATTAGTTTCTTCTTTACTTGGTTTTATGCTCGGTTCTATTGTTCAACCTTTATCTTGTTACATAGGTTCTTTCTTGATGACCGGAACTGCAAAAAGAAAGTGTAAACAATGGGCGGATTCTTTACAACCAACCCCATTAGGAACATTGATAGATGAAGTCTACAATTACAACAAAGTTGTCGAGCGGTTTATCAAAAATGTTAAGGTTATAGATCAACTAAAGGCAGTTGGTAATCCGGTGGAAGTTAAGGATAGAGATAAAGTAATTCAAGCATTTAGAAAAATTAAATCTGATTTAGAAAGGGCGATAAAAACAGAAAAAATACTAAGAGAAAACCCCGATTTTAAGCCAGAGGAATTTTCCATAGATTTGACATTTTTAAGAGCTGTAAGGTTTGAAGAAAAAGCTCAAACTTATGCCGAATTTGTCAACGATGCAATAGGAATTGGTCTGAGAGTACAGGAGGAAATGAAAAATTTGCAGAATTGGAATTAGAGGTAACGAATGTAGGGACGTTGCATGCAACGTCCCTACGGGTTGGGAATAAAACCTCCCTACGGGTTGGAAATAAAACGCCTCTACGGGTTGGGAATAAAACCTCCCTACCGGTGGGGAATAAAACGCCCCTACGGATTGGGAATAAAACGTTTCTACGGGTTGGAGGAACTCACATTAATAAACCGACTGTATTGTTTTGATCGCTTTCCCATTTGATAGGGTTATTAATAATATATTTTCTTATATTTTCTAGAGATTCATCATCACGAATAATCTTTTCATAAAATCTTTTTTGCCAACCAAAGGATGAATAGTTATTTGAGTTACACCAATTAGTAACAGCAGATTTATACGACCGAATAATTGCACTTAAACTACCTGCTTTGGGAGACATTTCTGACATTGTTCTGGAAATATCATATTCCTTTGAGACGTCAGACTTAACTTCTGTACTTTTAGATTCTTCTGTACTACTGTCAATAATTATAATTCCATGTAGATGATTTGGCATAATTACATATCGATCTAAATACACATCTTTTTTTTTAGAGTGAATGGGAATATCTTGCCAAAATTTTTGTGCTATTTTGCCAATATTTGATAGTTGTATTTTACCTTGAGTAATATTGCCAAAAAAGTTTTCTCGGTTGGAGGTACAAATTGTTACGAAATACCAGCCATTTTCGGCATAATTCCAATGTGGTAAACGGGTAGATTTTCTGCCTCTTTTTCCTTCATAATATTCGGTATTCATTATATTTTTTATTGTTTAAAGTTCTTGGTTAAATTCCCACACCATAACGTCGCGACGTTTTCCGACATGATAACGTAGGGACGTTGCATGCAACGTCCCTACAATTACGGAGAAACAAGATTGGTAATTTGGCGATCGTAAAAATTGTACAAACCTTATTGCAATATTGTTTTTGGTAAAATTCCCACACCATAACGTCGGGACGTTTTCCCAGACCATAACGTAGGGACGTTGCATAACAAAAATGCGAACGTCCCTACAGGTTGTTTATTCGATCCCCTCAATCCGATCCTCCACTTGCTGATACAACTCTCTTAACCGATCCAAATTACTCTCACTTGTCTCCCAATAACCACGTCCGTTCACTTCCAACAACGTTGTCACCATCTTCCGGAACGAATGCGGATTCAAATTCAATAACCGCTGCTGCATCTGCTCATCTTTAATAAATGTCTCATTCACATCCTCATAAACCCAATTATCCACTGCACCTGCAGTCGCACTCCATCCCATAGTATTCACGAGACGCTTTGACAACTCCCGCACTCCTTCATAACCATGAGACAACATCCCCTCATACCATTTTGGATTCAACATTTTTGTCCGCGCATCCAAACGCACGGTCTCAGATAATGACCGCACCTGAGCATTGGCAGTTGTCGTATCCGCAATGTAAGAAGATGGTTTTTTACCATCATCCCGGAGAGTCGCTACAATTTTAGTCGGGTCAGAATCAAAATAATGACTCACATCTGTCAAACTAATTTCGGACGAATCTAAATTCTGGAATGTCGCGTCCGCAGTTTTCAACGCTGACTCAAACACTTTCCGGTTATCTTCCATCATTCCAGGATTATCAGAATTAAACGCAAACGACTTGCGCTTCAAATACATTTCCTGTAATTCTGACTCATCTTCCCAGGTACTATTCTCGACTGCCAAGTTAACGTTTGCAGCATAAGAACCGGAAGCATTAGAAAATACCCGCGTTGCAGCTTGACGTAAATTCACCCCTAACTCTTCTGCTTGCTTGAGAGCGTGCTTCCGGACAAAATTCATCTCTTCCGGTTCGTCTGCTTCTGCTGCCATTTTCACAGCTTTATCCAAAAGATTCATTTGATTAATAAATAAATCTCGGAACACACCGGAACAGTTAATCACCACATCAACGCGCGGACGACCTAATTCTTCCAATGGAATTAATTCCAACTTATTCACCCTACCCAAAGCATCAGATACAGGTTTCACACCTACCATCCACATTACTTGAGCAAGAGATTCGCCGTAAGTCTTGATATTGTCAGTTCCCCACAACATAACAGCGATCGTTTCTGGATACTGCCCACCATTCTCCTGCATTTGTCGCGCCAACAAACGGTCAACCACAATTTTTGCCGACTTAACAGCAGCAGCAGTCGGAATAGACTGGGGATCTAGAGCGTGCATATTTTTACCAGTCGGCAACACATCCGGGTTCCGAATCGGGTCGCCACCAGGTCCGGGTAAAATATATTCCCCTTCCAACGCTCGTAACAGAGAACCTAACTCGTTATCAGCACAAACCTGCTCCAAGCAAAATTCCAAATATTCAAACAGAGGTTTAATAAGTTCGGCATCAACATCAGGAAAACCTGCCGTTTCCAAAGCTTCTATCCAAGGTACTTTTTTCTTCATGTTGAAGAAATTAAGTTTGCTCACCATAGAAACTCGACCTTCAGCATCAGTTTGTTGTTTCACTAATGCAGCAACAGCAGCACGAGTCCCTTCCGTAATATTTTGCAGTAACTCTACATCAGCAAGAATACCCTTATTATTATTTTGGTAAAGTTCCTCAATATCCCGGTTGAGACTATTAGCAATAATTCGAGGTAAACCAGTTATCCCTTCCTCTTCTCTGTCGAGACTAGCAATATTTACCAAAGTAGCGATCGCTTCCTCAGCACTAGGAGGTTTACCAATAATGTGCAAACCACAAGGCAACAACCGAGACTCAATTTCCATCAGTCGGCGATAAACATCCCCAACTACTCGATCGCGTTCCTCAGCAGTCAACTCCTGAGCATCTTTTTCTGGCAGCGTCACATCCTGGTCTAAGTTCACTATCCGACACTTATCCATAATAGTGTTCACAATAGGAATACCCCGTCCGCTATCCTTCAAAGTTTGATAGGAACCGATCAACTCGTTTAACTCCTGCAAACCCTTATATAAACCAGCATTTTCCGCAGGGGGAGTCAAGTAAGAAATAGTCTCTGCATAACTCCGACGTTTAGCAATAGTCGCCTCACTAGGATTATTCGCTGCATAATAATAGATGTTGGGAATGCTGCCAATGAGATTATCTGGATAACAATCTCCCGACATTCCTATTTGCTTACCAGGCATAAATTCCAGAGAACCGTGAGTACCGAAATGCAGCACCGCATCCGCTTTCCAAACTTGTTCTAAATAAGTATAGTAAGCAGCAAAACCATGATGAGGACTTGCGGAACGGGAGAACAACAACCGCATCGGGTCGCCTTCATAACCGAATGTTGGTTGTACCCCGATAAAAAGGTTTCCGAAACTCTTACCGTAAATCAATAAATTTTCACCATCGCTATTCAGGTTTCCTGGAGGCGGTCCCCAATTTTCATGCAACCTTTCGGAATATGGTGTCAGACGTTCATATTGTTCCACTGACATCCGGTGAGCAATATTCAACTCCGGACTTTGATATTGAGCAGTCGCATCGTGAATAACTTGCTGCATCAACTCTTCTGCGGAGTCTGGCAAGTCTTGAATATCGTAACCATTACCTCTCAGTGCTTTTACAACTTCATAGATAGAACCAAATACATCTAAATATGCAGCAGTACCCACATTCCCTTTATCTGGAGGAAAACTGAAAATAGTAATAGCAATTTTTTTATCCAGTTTAGGTTTGCGTCTGAGAGTTGCCCACTTCAGAGCGCGTTGAGCAACAGCTTCGATCCGGTCTTGAAGAGCGATCGCTTTTCCAGTCATCCCATCCCGACCAGACATAATAATAGGTTCGATCGCTCCATCCAGTTCGGGAATAGCTATTTGCAAAGCAACTTGTATCGGATGCAGACCAAGTTCGCTTTCTTCCCATTCTTCCGTAGTTTGGAAAACCAGAGGCAAAGCAACCATATATGGTCTGTTCAACCGTTTCAAAGATTCGATCGCCTTCGGATGATCTTGTCTAGCAGGTCCGCCAACCAATGCAAAACCAGTCAAAGAAATAACCGTATCTACCAATGGTGTAGGTGCAACCCCTTTAGCTACCACTTCCCAGAAATAGGCATCGACTGGTTTGGAAAAATCTAACCCTCCAGCAAATACAGGAATAACTTTAGCTCCCATTGCCTCCAACTCTTGCAACATCGCAACATAGTGAGCATCATCTCCCGTAACTAAGTGGGTACGCTGCAATACCAAACCAACACACGGAGCAAGAGGGTCTTTCAAATCTTCAGAAATGTCTTGGCGTTCGTTGTACCATTTGAGATATTCTGTGACATCCTCAAACATTTTTGGTGCGAGGGGATGCCAAACACCCATGTCTGGGTAAACCACTGGATCGACATATTGCAGAGAACTTTTTTCCCGATCTTTGAAAACATATTTATCTGCCAACATCAGCAGGAAATTTTCCAGGTTTTCCGACGAACCCCCCAACCAATACTGAAAACTGAGCATAAAATTTCTAGCATCCTGCGCCTTATCAATAGGCAAATACTTCAACACTTTCGGCAAAGTTTGCAGCAACTTCAACATTCCATCTTGGAAAGAAGAACCAGATTTTTCCTTCCGCTTCCGCATAAATTGAGCGATCGCGCTCTTACTCTGACCTAGTTGGGCCATTGAGAAGCTACCCATTTTATTCAGGCGCATTACTTGTGGCATGGAAGGGAAAACCACAGCAGCGTCTAATTTGTCCCGGTGGGGGGTAACAGCCTCCACTACTTTTTCGGCCAAGTCTTCAATGAAAATTAGAGAGGCGATAAAAATGTTAGCTTCAGAAACTTCTTTTTTAAAATTTTCGTAATTTTGGGGGTCCCGTAGTTCCTCAATTAAATAGCCACTAATTTCTATGGCCAAGTTAGGATTTTTTTCGTTAATAGAACGTACTGCTCCAGAGAGAGCACTTTGATATTGTGCCTCTAAAACGATATATACGACTTTTAAGAGCGATCGCCCTTTCAAGTCTTCTGGGACAATGTGGCGAACGGCAGGTTTAACAGATGTGAACATTAAGTATTGCTCCTTGAGGATAATTGCTTATACTTAATGAGTATATTTACCAGAAAATGTGAAAAAAAGGTAGGGAAAAGTTGGAATTTGATACAATTCTATAAGAAAGTTGAAATATTTTGTTACATTTGTTGACAAAATGTCGATATATTTGAAATTTTGCAATAAAAATTAACTTGACATTTTACTGTAAATATGAATTTGTATAAGGACATGATATTAATTATTCTTATGTTTGCTTCTCTAGTAGGGACGTTGCTCTAGTAGGGACGTTGCTCTAGTAGGGACGTTGCTCTAGTAGGGACGTTGCTCTAGTAGGGACGTTGCTCTAGTAGGGACGTTGCTCTAGTAGGGACGTTGCTCTAGTAGGGACGTTG